>NZ_JBSGVG010000018.1:0-141532 GCF_053608345.1 Nocardia sp. NPDC055050 | reverse complement strand
ACGACCGGGGGGTACATGAAAGATTGGAACCAATAATAATTATTGGCACTGACATTCATCGACACACTATTGAGTTCTCAAAGAACACACGCACAAACGGAATGGCCGGATCGTTCCGGATCTTCCGAAGGGCAACTGTTCCAGCCTAACCTCACGTCCAGACGAAGTCAATCGTAAGCCTGGTCACAAGATCTTCAGCTCTGTCAGGCGTTTCCCCGTACTACCGCGTTTTCCCTTGGCCCGCCAGCCTCTCGGGCTAGCGTCTCGGCTCCGGGTTGGTGTCCGTGTCGCTCTGACTTCCAATAAGTTACGCGCCGGATAACGCCGCGTCAAATCGCCTGGACAGCACCGGATCTCCGCAGGTCACGGCGGTGCGCTCAGCCCTTGCGCCGGCCTGAATCACACGCATGTGACTCAGGCCTCCGCAACGACGTCAGGCTATCCGATGCACGCCCGCCATGTTCTTCTTTCCGCGCCGCAGCACCAGCCACTCGCCGTGCAGGTAGTCGGCATCGGAGGGAGTCCATTCGAGGTCGCTCACCCGCTGGTTGTTCACCGACGCACCGCCTTCGTTGACCACCCGGCGGGCCGCGCCCTTGCTTTCGCACAGGCCGGACGCGACGAGCAGGTCGACGATCGTGTTCGGTTCACCCGGCACCACCTCGGCGACCTTGCCGTCGACCGCGGCTTCGCGCAACGCGGCGCCGAGCGTGGACAGCGGAAGTTCGCCGAGCTCACCGCGGCCGAACAGGGCATGGCTGGCCAATTCCGCCGCGCGGGTCTCGGCCTCGCCGTGCACCAGCGTGGTCATCTCCGCTGCCAGGCGCTTCTGCGCCTCGCGGGCGAACGGACGTTCCGCCGTCGCCTGCTCGAGTTCGTCGAGTTCTTCGCGGCTCAGGAAGGTGAACCAGCGCAGGTAGCGCACAACATCGGCGTCGGCGGTGTTCACGAAGTACTGGTACCAGGCGTAGGGGCTGGTCAGTTCGGGGTCCAGCCACAGGCTGCCGCCACCGGTGGACTTGCCGAACTTCTTGCCGTCGGCCGAGGTCACCAGCGGCACGGTGAGCGCGTGCACATGCGCGCCGTCGACGCGCCGGTTCAGTTCGACGCCGGCGATGATGTTGCCCCACTGGTCGGAGCCACCGACCTGCAGCGTGCAACCGTGCTCGCGCCGCAGCTGCAGGTAGTCGTTGGCCTGCAGCAGCATGTAGCTGAACTCGGTGTAGGAGATGCCGTCGCCTTCGAGCCGCCGTTTGACGGTGTCGCGAGCGAGCATCACGTTCACCGAGAAGTGCTTGCCGACATCGCGCAGGAAGTCGATGGTCGACAGCGGGCCGGTCCAGTCCATGTTGTTCACGATGACAGCACCGGTCGGCGACTCGTCGAGGTCGACGAACCGCTCGAGCTGGCCCCGGATGCGCTGTGCCCACTCGGCGACGGTGTCGGTCGAGTTCATGATGCGTTCGCCCACGTCACGTGGGTCGCCGATCATGCCGGTCGCGCCGCCGGCGAGCACGATCGGCCGATGCCCGGCCAGCTGGAAGCGCTTGAGCGCGAGCAGCGGGACGAGGTGGCCGGCGTGCAGGCTGGCGGCGGTCGGGTCGAAGCCGGCATAGAGCGTCAGGGGCGCGGTGGCCGCGGCAGCGCGCAGCTCGTCCAGGTCGGTGGACTGCGCGATCAGGCCGCGCCAGGTCAGTTCGTCGAAGATGTCGCCGGTCACGCTGACCCATCTTTCCGCATGCGGTTCGTCAGTCGCGTGCGCGGGTGAGCCAGGCGAGCAGATCGGCTTCGACCTCGTCGCGGTTGGTTTCGTTGAGGACTTCGTGGCGGGCGTCCGCGTAGACCCGGTAGGTGAGGTCGGCAAGGCCCGCGTCGCGGTAGCGCTGGACGAGCAGGTCGGACAGGCGGAGCTTGTTGTTGAGCGGGTCCTTGTCGCCGACCATCACGTAGATGGGCAGGTCGGCGCGCACGGTACTCGGATCGGACAGCCGCGTCTGGGCGTTGCCCGCGAGCAGGCCCATGTTGGCGTCGTCGATGGCGAAACCGCACCAGGGGTCGGCGTTGTAGGCGTCGACCTGGGCTTCGTCGCGACTGATCCAGTCGGCGTCGGTGCGGGTGGGCTGGAACTCCGCGTTGAAGAAGCCGATCAGGTCACCACCGGCGGCCGCGATCTCGCCGAACAGGCCGTCGACCGCGGTCGTGCCGCTCAGCACCACCTCGTCGACGAGGCCGGAATGGTCGAGCAGGTACTGCTGCACGGCGAAGGAGCCGAGGCTGTGGCCGATCAGGGTGACGGGCAGCCCGGGGTGACGTTCGCGCAGGATCTCGGTGAGCGCGACCTCGTCGGCGACGAGCAGGTTCCAGCCGTCGGGGCCCAGGTCACCCGGTACGGCACCCATGCTGAGCCCGTGCCCGCGGTGGTCGTCGGCATAGACGGCGAACCCGAGACCGGCCAGTCGTTCGGCGAGGTGGCTGTAGCGGTCGGAATGTTCGCCCATGCCGTGCGCGATCTGCACGACCCCGCGCGGCTCGGTCTCGGTGGGGAGCCAGCTCCGCACGTGGATCGTGGTGCCGTCACTACTGGGGAAAGTGAACACGGGCGCTCCTGCTCGTACGGTCTTCTCGACGTGGTTCTCGATCGTCGCACCTGCGAGGGATTCGCCCTATTGGGTTCGGCGACGAAATCGGGAGCACGAGATCAGCTCCGTTACCGAACTCTCGGCACGCCGACAATCGCCGGAACCCCACGGCTCCGGCGATTGTCAGCGTGTCGAGTGGTGGCTCATCGCACCAGCGCGGTGATGGTGGCGCGGCGTTCGTAGGCGATCCAGGCGAAGATCGCGGCCAACACCAGTGGGAAGATCCCCATCGCGGGCTTGTCGGCGATGAAGGCCTGCGTCGCCGCGGCGAGCACCGTGAGCACGGACAGACCGGCGGCGGCCAGGCCGGACAGGCGCGGCACCATCAGGCCGATTCCGCCCGCCACCTCGACGACTCCGATGAAGATCAGCAGCCCGATCGGGATGGTCAGGTTCTCGGGGGCGTTGTCCATCAACGTGTTCGGGATGACGAGCTTCGGGCCGCCGGAGGCGATGACGAAGAACAGGCCGAGCACGATCTGCAGGGTCCACAGGACGCGGTTGCGGATCTTGCCGGGGCGGTAGCCGGCGGCGTCGGAGAGGTTCGCGGAGGGGGTCGCAGTGGTCATGGTCTCGTCCTTCGAGTCGGTCGCGCCGGGTTGGTAGCGCGTTCAACAGATAGGACGGACCGTCGCCGGGAAACTCATCGCTGTCGGCGAAGTCTGTCGAAATCGTCGCTAGGGCATCGGGGCGCGAGGGCTGCGCCGATAGACCGAGACGGCGGGCGAGGCCGGTAGCCAGAACCTCCACGGGATCTCGGCGGCCACGCTGACACCCACTCGGGGACCGGTGGCGATATCGGACTGCGGCACCGGTGGTTCCAGTGCGAGGCGCAGCGCGGAGAACGGGTCGAACAGCTCGGTTCCGTAGTCGGACATGCTGATGCCGAGCGCGCTGCCGACATTGCCCGGCCCCCGCGCCAGATCGGCGTCCGTGCGGGCGGCGGGCCTGCGTTCGCGAGCGAGGTCGATGCCCTCGACTACTTCCGCCGCGCGCACGAGCACCGCACCTGCCTCACCGTCGTAACCACCGGTCACGTTGACACAGAGATGAATTCCGTACGAGCGGTAGACGTAGAGCCGCCCGGCCGGGCCGAACATCACCGCGTTGCGGGCCGTCGGCCCCGGCCAGGAGTGTGCGGCCGGATCGGGCCACGGTCCGTCGGGGTTGCTGCCGTAGGCCTCGACTTCCACGATGCGCAGCGCCACCGGTCCCGACCACAGGATCGCGCCGAGCAACCTGCGGGCGGCGGTAGGGGGATCGACGGCCAGTTCCTGGGCGGACACGACCGTCATTGTCGCTCAGTCGGGCACCCACGCGCGGCATTCCGTTGCCGCGCGTGGCCGAAGGTACGCCGATGCGATCGGTACTCAGGCGTAGGCGCTGTGCTGCCCGGCGCGCAGGATGCGCCGATCGTCGACGATCACCACCGCGTAGGCGACCGCTACCAGGGCGCCGAGTTGGCCCCAGGCGAGCCAATACACCCCGATCGGCGTGGTGGCGGCGACGGCGAGGGCGCCGAGCAGCCTGCCGCGGGCACCGGACAGACCGAGCGCGGTCCGGAACCAGGACTGTCCGGCGAAGTAGAGGGCGACGCCGCCGGACAACGCGCCCGCGGCGGCCCAGCTCACCGGTTCGCCGCCGTGCGCGATGCTGAGCGCGATCCCTGCCGACGTGAGGATGACACCGACCAGGAGCGGATAGAGCGCATAGTCGTAGGCGACGAGCGCAGGCCGCACCCGTTCGAGGTCGGGTCGCTCGCCCAGCGCGTGCTCGCCGCGTTCGTCGTCGAAACCGAAGTAGGCCCACCACAGCACATACGCCAGCGCCAGCCCCAACGCGACCATGGCCAGCAGCGCGACGGTGATCGGTTCGCCTGCCAGCCCGACGCCGAGGGCGACGATCGATTCGCCGAGCGCGACGATCACCACCAGCCCGTGCCGCTCGCAGAAGTGCGAGACGCGCACCCGGAACCCGGCGGTGTCGACGAGGTAGGGACTGAGGATCTGCACCGCGAAAGCCCCTGCCCAGAGCACGTATTGCAGTGGCGGGTGGGTGAAGCCGCCCGCCACGACCAGGGTGGCCGATACCGCGTTGAGTGGCCCGATCCGGCGGATCGCCAGAACGGCCGACGCCCCGCCCGCCGAGGCGAACATCGCGGTGTGGATCGCGGTCACCAGCAGGTAGCCGATGCCGAAGGCGACACCGGTGCCGTGGAAGGCGTCGGGCACGGCGAGCGCGAGCATGAAGAACGCCGACATCCCGACCAGCAACCAGGTCCGGCGCGAGGACGAGCTCGGCGCGACCTCGTTGGTCAGCCAGACGTACCCGCTGTACATCCACCAGATCACGCCGAACATGAGCGAGACCTGCAGAACTGCTTCCCATCCCGGATGGTGTACGAACACGTGGGTGAGCTGGGTGATCGTGAAAACGAAGACCAGGTCGAAGAACAGTTCCAGGGTCGAGGCCCTGACCTGGCCACCTTCGGCCCGGTCGTTGAGATTGCTTGACACGGCAGAATGGTAGGGCCAGTGACCGGTTCGCGCGAACCCAGCGCGGGACGCGGTTTCACCCCTGATGCAGGAGGGGTTCTCGGCCGGGACGAGCTCGTCCCGGCGCGACAAGCGGTCAGCGACGCGTTGCTCAGCCGAGCAGGTCGGTGCCGCGGTACAGCCCGGCCAGCTTGCCGGGGTTGACCTGGAAGCGCAGATTCTGGATGTGTCCGTCGACGAGGTCGAAAGTGAAGGCGGCGCCGGGGTTTCCGGCGAAGGAGGCCAGGGTGCCGAGCTCACCGTTGATGCCGGTCGCGGTGAGTTCGAAACCCGCGGACGACGGTTTGGCGAGGACGCCCAGGATCCAGCGGGCGACGTGGTCGGGTCCGTGCAGGGGGCGACGGGCGGCGGTGACCACGCCGCCGCCGTCGGACCAGCACGTGACATCGGGGGCGAGCAGGTCCATCAGGGCATTGAGGTCGCCGCCTGCGCAGGCGGCCATGAACTGTGCGGTGACCTGGGCGCGGGCGTCCTTGTCGGTATCGAATCGTGGACGTCGCGAGTGGACGTGGTTCTTCGCGCGGTGCGCGATCTGGCGCACGCTCGCCTCGGACCGTTCGAGGGCTTCGGCGATCTCGGCGTGCGAGTAGCCGAATACTTCGCGCAGCAGGAACACCGCGCGTTCGACGGGGGTGAGGGTTTCCAGCACGACGAGCATGGCGGTGGAGACGGTGTCTGCCAATTCGGTGTCCTCGGCGATATCGGGCGATGTCAGGACCGGCTCGGGAAGCCAGGGGCCGACATAGCTTTCGCGGGTCGCGCGGGCGGAGGTGAGACGGTTCAGCGAGAGATTGGTGACCGTGCGGACCAGGTAGGCCTTGGGATGGGTGACCGCGGCGCGGTCGGTGTCGTTCCACTTGAGCCAGGTGTCCTGCAGGACGTCCTCGGCGTCGGTGACGGTACCGAGCATGCGGTAAGCGGTCGCGAACAGCAGGCGGCGGTGTTCGAGAAACGGATCCTGATCGGCCATACGATCTACCATGTCGCACGCTCCGTCACGGTGGCCAGTCGGTGGGCGCCGAGCAGGCTCGGCGCCCGATCGGCGACGGTGCGGGCTGTTCACGCGACGGCGCGAGTCACCTTGCCGCCCTTGGACAATTGCACGTTCATGGTCATCTTCTTACTGGCCTTGAACGTCGGAACGGGGCTGCTGCTGACCAGCTCCTTGTAGATGCGCGCGGCCCAGCCGGTGAGGTAGAGGCGGCGCGGGGTGTCGTCGGCGTTGGTGAACTGGATGACCGCGTCGCGGCGGCCCAGGCTGACCGGCTGGTGGAAGTACCCGAAGCGGAACGGCCGCACTGTCTTGCCGCGCAGTTCGGCGGCGATCAGGTCGGCGGTGTAGGCAGCGGTCGGCAGGCCGCTCTGACAGGTACCGTGCACCCGCCCCCACTCCTGGCGGACGGCGGCCGCGTCACCGATAGCGTGAATCATGTTGTGCGACAACGACTTCAGTGTCGGGTCCACGACGATGAGGCCACGCGCGTCGGTCTCGATCCCCGCCTCGGCGGCCAGCGGTGAGACCCGCACGCCGGTGGTCCACAGCGTGAGGTCGGCGCCGATCACCGTGCCGTCGGCGAGCTCGACCGCGTCGGGCTGCACCTTGGCGACGCGCACGCCGATCTCGCGGACGATGCCGAGCCGGTCCATCGCCTTGTTCAGGTGGGCGCGGGCTTTGTCGCCCATCATCGCGCCCGGCTCGCCCGAGCTGATCAGGGTGACGCGCAGACCGGGGTGGCTTTCCGCGATCTCGGTCGCGGCTTCGATACCGGTGAGTCCGCCACCGCACACGGCGACGCGGGCACCCTGCGCCGCGAGGGTGGCGAGCTTGCCCGCGAATTCGTGGGCGAGGCGCGGGTCGTCGAGGGTGAAGGCGTGGTCGGCGACACCGGGCACCAGGGAGGTCTCGGCGGTGCTGCCGAGGGCGTAGATCAGCTCGTCGTAGGCGAGTTCGCCGATGCCGTCGACGTGGACGCGCCGCGCGGTGGGGTCGATCGCGGTGACCCAGCCCTGCACGAATTCGACGCCGGTGCCGTCGAGGATTTCCGGGATATCGTGGTGGGCGAGCTCCTGACCGGCGGCGATCTGGTGCATCCGCAGCCGCTCGGTGAAGCGGGCCGACGGATTGACCAGGGTGATCGCCACATCCAGTTTTCTGGTGCGCCGGGCCAGGCGGATCGCGGCCAGCATGCCGGTGTAGCCGGCCCCGAGGACAACGATGCGGTGCGTAGTGGTGGTCATTGCGGTACTCCTGTCGGTGGGATGTTCATGGGACAAGGCAGCTCGCCGGAACGTGACAACCCGGCATTGTGATCCAAGTCACATGGTTCTGACCTGCGGGAAACCCTGAAATCCGCGACCGGAAATCAGGGTCGCACCGGGGACGCACCCGGATGTGGCGCCGGGTTCGCGACCCTACCGTCGACGCATGGCTTCTCCCCCACGCCGGCTACGCCGCATCCTGCTCGGCGCGTGCGCCCTCGCCGTCACCCTGGCCACCGCGATCGGCGCCGGGGTGGCGTGGACCTGGAGCTCCGCCGACATCTCGACGGTCGGCACCACGGAATTCACTCAGCCACTGCGCATCCCGCCGCTGGCGGATTCGACTGTCGACTCCACCGGAACACGGGTGTTCGCCCTCGATATGCGCACCGGGACAACCACATTCGAGCCCGGCCGCGCCACCGAGACGTGGGGCTTCAACGGCAGCTACCTCGGCCCCACCGTGCGCGCGGCCCGCGGCGAACGCGTGCGAGTCCAGGTGCGCAACCAGCTCCCCGAGGCATCGACAGTGCACTGGCACGGCATGCACCTGCCTGCCGCCATGGACGGCGGGCCGCACCAGATGGTCGACTCCGGTGCGACATGGACACCGGAATGGACTGTGGATCAACCGGCTTCGACTCTCTGGTACCACCCGCACCCGCACGGCGCGACCGAGGACCATGTGCGCCGCGGCCTGGCGGGCCTGTTCCTGATCGATGACGCACCGAGTGCGGAACTGCCGCTGCCCAGCACCTACGGCGTGGACGACATCCCGGTGATCGTGCAGGACATGCGTCTGCGCGGTAGCCGCCTCGACAGCGCGCACGCGATCTTCCGGGACATCGGCTTCCTCGGCGACCGCACCATGGTCAACGGCACCCTGTCCCCCTATCGGGAAGTCGGGGACGAACTGGTGCGGCTGCGCCTGCTCAATGCCTCGACCGCGCGGATCTACACCTTCGCCTTCGACGACGCCCGCGCGTTCGCGATGATCGGTTCCGACGGCGGCCTGCTCGAACGCCCCACCACCCTCGATCACCTGCGACTCTCACCCGGCGAACGCGCGGAGATCGTGGTGCGGATGCGGCCCGGTGAGCGCACGGTGTTGCGCAGCGAGAAACTCGCGGCGGGTCTCGACTTCTGGTCGAACCGGTTCTCGGGCGGTGACGACACGTTCGATGTGCTCGAACTGCGCGCGGCGGCGACCTTGCGCCCCTCCGCTGGGTTACCGGAAACTCTTGTGCCGCTGTCGATTCCCGATGGGACCGACTCGGTCATGCAACGGCGCTTCGACCTGACCCTGGCCGGTATCAACGGCGAGCGCATGAACATGAGCCGCATCGACACCACGGTCACCCGGGGCACCACCGAGACCTGGGTCGTGCGCAACATCGACGGCATGCCGCACAACTTTCACGTCCACGATGTGCAGTTCCGGGTGCTCGAGTACGACGGTGGCCCGCCCCCGCCCGAGCTGACCGGCGCCAAGGACACCATCTTCCTGCCACCGAATACGGCGACGACGCTGGCCCTACGGTTCGACGGGCCCGCCGATCCGACGACGCCGTACATGTATCACTGCCATCTGCTGTGGCACGAGGATGTCGGGATGATGGGCCAGTTCACCGTTGTCGAACCAGGTCAGCAGGCCGTGACACCTCCAGGACACGCCCACTGACCTTGCCACCTCGAAACCATCGCGCTAAATTCATCACGTAGTGAATTCAACACTCGATGAATTGAGGCGACCATGTCGCGCACCGCACCGCCACCGATCGCCGTCCGGGTCGCGGACCTGACCGTCAAACGCGGAAAACGCCCCGTCCTGCACGGCCTCACCCTGGATATCCCCCGCGGCTCGATCACCGGCCTGCTCGGACCGTCCGGTTGCGGGAAGACCACCCTGCTGCGCAGCATCGTGGGAACGCAGCTGGTGGAATCGGGCACCGTCACGGTGCTCGGCGAACCGGCGGGCAGCGCCGGGCTACGGCGCCGGGTCGGTTACGTCACCCAGGCGCCGAGCATCTACGCCGACATCAGCGTCCGCGACAACGTGGCGTACTACGCCGCGCTCTACGGGCGCGACCGCGACGACACCGAATCCGCGCTCGTCGCAGTCGGTTTGGCCGATCACGCGGATCAGCTCGGCGACCAGCTCTCCGGTGGCCAGAAGACCAGGGCATCCCTGGCATGCGCGCTCGTGGGCAAGCCGGAACTCCTGGTACTCGACGAACCGACAGTCGGCCTCGATCCGGTGTTGCGCGTGGAACTGTGGAAGCAGTTCCGTGAATTGGCCGCGGCGGGAACGACTCTGCTCGTGTCGAGTCACGTGATGGACGAAGCCGAGCACTGCGACAAGCTGCTGCTGATGCGCGAGGGCAACCTGCTCGCCCAGCTCAGCCCCGACGAACTGCGCGAGCGCACCGACGAACAGAACCTCGAGGCCGCTTTCCTGACCCTGATCACGATGGGAGAGCACGCATGACCACCCTGCGCCCCTACACCGCCACGACCGCCCGGATCCTGCGACAACTGCGCAACGATCACCGCACCGTCGCCATGATCCTGGTGGTCCCCGCCCTGCTGATGACGCTGCTGTACTTCATCTACCAGGACGCACCGCGCCCGCCGCACGCCCCGCTGACGATGTTCGACCGGGTCGGCATCACGATGCTCGGGATCCTGCCGTTCATCGTGATGTTCCTGATCACCGCGATCGCGATGCAGCGCGAACGCACATCGGGAACCCTCGAACGACTGCTCACCACACCGCTGAGCAAGCTCGACCTGCTCGCCGGATACGGCAGCGCGTTCTCCCTCGCCGCCGCCGCACAGGCCGCGGTCGCCTGCGTGGTCGCGTTCTGGCTGCTCGGACTGACCGCCGCGGGCAGCCCGGGCTGGGTCATGCTGATCGCGATGGTCGACGCGGTGTGCGGCGTCGGGCTCGGCCTGCTGGCGAGTGCGTTCGCGCGCACCGAATTCCAGGCCGTGCAGTTCATGCCGGTGATCGTCGCGCCGCAGATCTTCCTGTGCGGGCTGCTGGTACCGCGCGACCGGCTGCCCGGCTGGCTCGAGGCGATCAGCAATGTGATGCCGTTGAGCTACGCAGTCGACGCGCTCCAGCAGGTGTCGGTTCACGCGGAGCCGACAGCTGCGATGTGGCGCGATATCGCCGTCGTCGCCGGGTTCGCGCTGGTGGCGCTCGGCCTCGCCGCGGCTACTCTGCGTCGACGCACCCCGTAGCGAACACGACCCGACGAGAGGATCCACGATGAGTGACGGCGAATCCGGTGCCGGCACAGCGAAATCCGGGCGCACCGGACGCAGGCCGGGCAACGCCGACACCAAGCTGGCGATCCTCGACGCGGCGCGGGTCCGGTTCGCCGGCGCCGGGTTCGACAAGACCTCGATCCGCGCGATCGCGGCCGATGCCGATGTCGACCCGGCGCTGGTGCACCACTACTTCGGCAACAAGCAGCAGCTGTTCGCCGCCGCCGTGGACTTCCCGGTCGACCCGGACACCACGCTCAGAGCCGTCGACGCCGCGCCGATCGCCGAGCTCGGCGCGACGATCGTGCGCGCGGTCGTCACCGTGTGGGACTCCCCCGCCGGACCCGGCATTGTGGCCATGGTCCGCAGCATCTTCGCGGGCGGCGATCAGAATCTCGCGCGCACGTTCCTGCTCCAGGTGGTACTGGAACGGGTCCGGGTGCGCATCGCCACCGCCGACGACGACGGTCGCGCCAGGGTCTCGCTGGCCGCATCCCAGATGATCGGGGTCTTGACCGCCCGCAAGATCATCGCGCTGGAACCGCTGGCCTCGATGCCGATCGATGCCGTGGTCGATGCCGTCGGCCCAGTCGTACAGCGCTACCTGACCGGTGAGATCGAGACCGGCAGTTGGTGATTCAGCGCGACCTCACCCGCACGATCGCCGGTGGCACATCGCGCAGCAACGGCAACGCGCCGAAGATCGGCAGGGTCGCGGCCAGCGGACCGTGCGAGGGACCGTAGGAGCTCACCGTCACCTCGCCGACCGCCGGACTCCACGACCGCAGCAGCGCCGCGATCTTGCTGCGCTCGATCCCCCACGGCATCGGCGGCGCCGTGTAGTCCGGCGTCGTGTGGAACCCGCGCACGGTCTTGCGGGAGAACCACGGCGGGATCGTGTCGAACATCAGCTCCACGCCGGGAAATCGTTCGAGAATCGCGGTGACCAGGCGGCGCACGTCGTTGGGCGCGAAGTACATCAACAGCCCCTGCGCCGTGACGAAGACACCACGCTCGGGGTCGACGTGGTCGAGCCAGGTCAGATCCAGCGCACTGATCGGCAGATACGCACACCTCGGCGTCGGCGGCAGGAATCGAGTGCGGATCTCGATCGCCTCGGGCACATCGACGCACAACCATCGCACCGCGCCGTCATCGCACCGCTGGAACTGGGTCTCGAGCCCGGCGGCCAGTTCCACCACGGTCCCGCCGGGATGCGCGGCCAGCCACGGCCGCAGTGCCTCATCGAAGCGGGCCGAACGTACAGCGTGGGTGCCGTCGGGCTCGCCGAAGGTCCGCGTGTAGTCGAAATCGATGGTGTCGTAGAGGCGTTCACAGTCCGGATCGGTCAGGACCGCGTCGGCGCGCTTCACCTCCGCACCACGGTTGTGCAGGGTCCACAGCATGGTCAGCGGAATGCCGCTCAATGCGACGTCATCAGCCATCGGACGCACTCTTTCCTGATCGGGTCAGCACCTCAGCACGAACTAAGGTAAGCCTAACTCCGATTCGGGAGCAGTGGGGAAGCTGCCGAATGGGCCGATCAGGATTCGGCGACGAAGAATTCGTGCTCGGCGTCGGAGACGTCGCGGGCCTCGTCGATCAGCAGCACCGGGATGCCGTTGTCGATCGGGTACGCGCGACGTAGACGCGGGTTGTAGAGCACGCTCACATCGGCTTCGGTGCGCACCAGCTGCAGGGGACCCTTGTCCTGGGGGCAGGCCAGCAGGCCGAGCAGGGTTGCGTCGATGGTGGATTCGTGCGCCATGTGCCTAACCTACCGCGCCCGGCGGAACGAGATGTAGCGGTGTCCGAAGAAGCTCACGACCGCCACCAGACCCATGACGATCACCGAGGCGGGGGCGGCGGGAAACCCGAGGCCGGTGACCGCCAGTTCCACCAGGATCACGTTGAGCACCAGACCACCGGCGTTGACCCCACAGAACGCGAGAAAGTCACGCAGGAGATGGCCGTGCACGCGGAACACCAGGGTGCGGTGCAGCACGAACGCGACGACCGTGCTCACCGCGTAGGCAGCGACAACAGCCAGACCGGGCCTGCCGTCGCCGAGCACCTGCAGCCAGAAAACGACGAGCGCCATGCCGAGCAGGGTGTTGAACCCGCCGACGATCGCGAACGCCAGCTCCTGACGTTTCACGATCCGCAGCAGCGGGCCCGGTGTCTCGAGCACGCCGCCCGCCGCCTCGGCGGTCATCGCACCGCGTTCGCGAGCGCGGTGTCGTCGTCGGCGATCGACTCCGCCGCCGGGGCGTCCAACTCCTCGTCGTCGGGCTTACGCCCACGCACGTACAGCCACTGGAACACCGCGAGTCCGAGCAGTCCGAGGCCGATCGCGGCGCCGCCGATCTTCCAGCCCGGCGGACGCCAGGTCAGCTCGAGATCACCGTTCTTCGTCCCGGCCGGAATGTCGACCGCGACGAAACTCTTCGCGACGACCTTGAACGGGATGTCCTTGCCGTCGAGGCTCACCCGGTAGCCCGGCCAGCCCAGACGCGCGAACACGACGCGGCCACCGGCCGCCGAGCTCACGGTGACCCGGCTCGTCGTATCGCTTTCCGAGGTCGAGACCGCGGTGGCGTTCTCGACCGCCGAGATCCGGCCGTTGCGGGTGGAGATCAGGCCGTCCGCACGTTCGAGGACCGAGATGTAGTTCTCGTGGCCGGGGTAGTCGACCCACTTCCACCCCTCGGGCGCGGGCTCTGTCCGCGCGGCCGGGTAGAGCGCGCGTTGCAGCACCACCCGGTCGATGTTCATCAGATCGACGACCGTTTTGCCTGTCGACGGCTCGACCGCGAACGCGCGGCGGTAGGCGTCGGGGCACACGCTGGTGTCCCAGCGCATGCAGAGCATGTCGCCGAACCAGAAGTGACCGTTCGGGGTGTAGCCGCTGACATAGGTGCGCTCGATGTCCTTGGCGTAGTTGCCGAACACCAGCGAGCCGTAGGCACCGTCGAGGGTGCGCTCCCCCGGTTGGATCAGTGCGCGATCGCCGAGCTGCAGCGTGGTCCCCGCGAACTCCGGGAACGCCGCGCGCGCCGCGGCCCGATCGCTGGGCAGATTCCAGCTCATCGGCGTCGGCTGTGCCCGTTCCACCTGGACATACGCGATCGGGGACACCGCGATGATCGCCAGCGCCACCGCCGCCGAGATCCCCTTGTTCACCGCCAGCCACACCAGCGCGGCCCCGAGCGCGGCGATGGCCAGCGCGGCGATCACATGCGCGATCCAGTTGTGTGGGTCGGCGGAGAACGACCGCACCCACAGCAGCCCGATCAGCACGGCCGCCGCGATACCCCGCGCACGCCAGTCCTTGAAGGTCGCGAACCGCCCGAGCAGCACGCACACCAGCAGCAGCAGACCCAGCGCCACCATCGGCAGCACGCGGGCGGGCCAGCGCAGCGGGCCTATCGTGCCGGGTCCGGCCGTCCACATCAGCGCAGCGATCGCGAACAGGCCGATGCCGCTGAGTTCGCGCCAGGCCGCGCGCGCCTTGCCCCAGTCGATGAACGCCAGGGCCGGAATCAGGAACCAGGCGATGTAGACCACCGGCAGCGGCTGGACGTAACCCCACCACGAGGTGAACGCGGGCAGGGTCGAGGGCAGGCTCGCGTTCAGCGATTCCGACCACGGCACCGTGAGGAACATGTCGTTGTTGATCTGAGCGGTGCCACGCCAGGTGACCTTCGCCGACAGCATGCTCGGCAGGTAGGTCGCCGCTCCGGCCAGCGCCGCCAAGCCGGCCACCGTCAGCAGTTTCAGCGACGGGCGCCAGGTCCGCTGGTAGATCAGCTCACCGACCGCGACCGCGCCGATCATCAGGCCGGCTTCCACCGCCGGGAAGATGTACTGCACCGAGATCGCCAGGTAGAGATACACGAACACGGGGGTCGGCCCGCCACGACCGCGCGAGTAGCGCACGCCCGACGCCCACGCGTGCACCATCCACGCGGTGCCGGTGAAGGCGGTCATCCAGCTGGCCTCGTCGAAGAACAGCAACCAGCCGGTGAACGAAATCGAGACCCCGGCCAACGCCGCCCACTGCACCCGGGAGCCGTAGGCCAGGCAGATCCGGTAGACGCCGAGTCCGAGGATGATCGCGAAGATCAGCTTCACCACGGTCGCGTACAGCACCAGGTTGTCCACCGAGGGCGCGATGAGATCGATCAGCAGCTGCGGCGGATTCAGCAGCCCGGCTTCCTCGATCGAGTAGTTCCCGGCCATCCAGTGCTCGGGCACCATCACCGGCAGATCACCGTTGCGCAGCCGGTTGCCGAGCATCACCCACAGCGGGACGTACTGGGATTCGGTGTCGTCGGTATAGAAGTGCCGAACGTTGGCCAGGAGAACCGCACCATAGCCCGCGATCACTCCGAGGGAGGTGATCAAGCCCCAGATATAGACGGAACGACGGGACGGGGTTCTACTTTCCACCACGAGGACCAGACCCTACAGGCACACGGCCCGACTGGCACCGTCGCACAGCGGGATCGCTTCCACCGACGTGTCACGCGCCGGTGTTAAAGTGCGCACACTGCTGGGTCAATACCTCCGAAACACCGAAAGTGTCCGCGATGCCGATTCCGTCCGCACCTTTGTCCAGGCCCGACACTGTCGTGCGATCGGGCGCGCCCGATCGCAACGGATCGAGCCCGGTGCATTCGGTATCGGTGGTCGTCCCGGTGTATCGGGGCGAGGACACGATCGCGGCACTGGTCGCCGAGCTGGACCGGCTGACGGGCCCGAGTACGACCGCGGCGGGCGCCCGGTTCGCGGTCGAGGAGATCATCCTCGTGCACGACAACGGCCCCGACCGCTCCGATGTCGTCCTGCAGGAACTGGAAGGGTCCTTCCCGCAGGTGCGCGCGGTGTGGTTGAGCCGCAACTTCGGTCAGGACGCGGCGACGATCGCCGGTATGGCGGCGGCACAGGGCGACTGGATCGTCACGATGGACGAAGACGGTCAGCACGACCCCGCGTTCATCGCGGACTTCCTCGACGCGGCGCTGGCCTCGCGCGCGGACCTGGTCTATTCGAAACCGTCCAATACCCGCCCGCACGGCTTCCTGCGCAATCTCACCTCACGCGGCGCCAAGATCGTGCTCGCGACGGTGTTCGCGTTCCCGGATTCGACGCGCTTCGAGAGCTTCCGGCTGATCCGCGGCGACATCGGCCGCCAGCTCGCCGAGGTCGCGGCCAACGGCGTGTACCTGGACGTGGCACTCACCTGGGTCGTCGGCAATACGGTCTCGGTGCCGGTGGTGCTGCGCGCCGAAGGCCGCGAGGAGTCCGGCTACAACTATCGCCGCCTGTTCTCCCTGTTCTGGAAGATGGTGCTGTGCAGCGGCACTCGCGGCCTGCGGCTGGTGAGTATGCTCGGGGTCACCCTCGCGCTGGCCGGGGTGATCATGGCCGCGGTGGTGATCGTGCAGGCGTTGACGCAGGACAACCACGATCCCGAGGGCTGGGCGTCGATCATCGTCGTGATGCTGCTGTGCTCGGGCGCGATGCTGTTCTCGCTCGGCCTGATCGCCGAGTATCTCGGTGTCGCACTGCACATCCTGGTCGGCAAGCCGCTCTACCTCACCGTGCAGACCCCGACACCGCGCCCGGATACGATGCATGCGCCGGCCGTGAACCATCGAGTCGACGCCGCGGTACCGGCAGCCGCGACGGAGAAGGGCCATCGCGCGTGAGCGACCGCATCATCTTCAGCAGGCCGTTCCGCGCTGCCGCTGAACGCCCCAATCTGATGACCGTGCTCGATTCCGATCACAGTCACGGCGACGGTCAGTTCACCAAGTCGGCGACGGCGAAGATCAAAGCCATCACCGGCGCCGATCACGCGCTGCTCACCACCTCCTGCACGCACGCGCTCGAATTGGGCGCGCTGCTGCTGGAGCTGGGTCCCGACGACGAGGTGATCGTCCCCAGTTTCGCGTTCACCTCCGCGGCCACCTCGATGGCCCTGCGTGGTTCCACCTGCGTGTTCGTCGACATCGACGAGTCCACCGGCAATATCGACCCCGCCGCCGCGGCGGCCGCGATCACCGACCGCACCAAGGCCATCGTGGTGATGCACTACGGCGGTGTCGCCGCCGACATGGAGCCGCTGCTCGCGCTGGCCGCCCAGCACGGCGTGGCGATCATCGAGGACAACGCACACGGTCTGGGCGGCACCTGGCGGGGCAGACAGCTCGGCACGATCGGCACCCTCGGCACACAGAGTTTCCACGACACGAAGAACGTGCACTGCGGTGAGGGCGGCGCGCTGCTGCTGTCGGACGAGATCCTGATGGGTCGCGCCGAGATCATGCGGGAGAAGGGCACCGACCGCGCTCGCTTCCTGCGCGGCCAGGTCGACAAGTACTCCTGGCAGGACATCGGTTCCAGCTACCTGCCCAGCGAGCTCAACGCCGCCGTGCTCGACGCCCAGTTGGCCGAGTTCGACACCATCCAGGCCAACCGCCACCGCGTGTGGGACACCTACGCGGCCGCGCTGCCCGACTGGGCGGCACGCAACGACGTGCGCCCGATGACGGTACCCGCCGACGCGGGCCACACCGCGCACCTGTTCTACCTGCGGATGCCCAGCGAGGACAGCCGCGACGGCATCATCGCCCACCTCGCCGAACGCGGCATCGTCGCGCCGTTCCACTACATTCCGCTGGATTCGAGCCCCGCGGGCCTCAAGTACGGCCGTACCCCGGTGCCGTGCACCCGCTCGGCGAACTTCTCGGCGACGATCGTGCGCCTGCCGCTGTGGCCGTTGCTGAGCGAGGCTCAGCTCGGTCGCGTCGTCGACGCGGTCACCGAATACCAGGTCTAGCCACAAATCGAACAAAGGCCGCCCGGTTTCTGCCGGGCGGCCTTCGCGTTGTGCGGTCAGCTTCCGCCGAACAGCGTCGCCGCCGCGGCGTTGCCGAGCACTTCGTACGCTTCGGTCTCCCGGTTGTAGATCCAGGTACCCGGTCCGGCCTTGGGCAGACCCGCGGCCTGGATCGCCGATGCCGAGGGGCGGAAGCTGGAACTGCGCGGGATCTCGTCGACGACGTAGACCAGGTCAGGGCGCTGGCCGGGCTCCAGCCCGCGCATCGCCTCGGTGACATCGCCCGGTTCGATCCGGAACCCGTCACGCACGCTCAGGGCGGCCGCCGCGATCACGCCTGCCGCGGTCTTCAGCCCGAACGCGACCTCCATGTCGACCGGGGTGATGTCGTTGAGCACGTCCACGATCGGCTGGGTGAACACCGGGCCGCGCACGGCACGGATCACGGTGTCGCGACGGTCGACCAACCAGTAGTCACCGTCGCTGTCACGCCGGAACAGGTTCTCCGTCGGCCACCAGGCGTCACCGGCGCGGAACACACCGCGCAGCCCACCGTCGGAGATGTCGCCCCCGTCGACGGCCTTGCCGAGCAGCAGCCCGGGTTCGTTGTCGGCGCAGCGGCGGGCGAACCCGTCGTCGCCGACGAGGATCTGCTCGCTGACCGGGTCGTAGGCGACCAATTCGACCCGCGCGGTGCCGGGAACCGGCCTGCCCTTCGATCCGATCTTGGCGCCGGTGACATTCGCCAGCACCACGTCGCCGTCGATCGAGGCGTAGAACTCGAGCACCCTGGCCGGGGCGAACTGTTCGATGGTGCGCCGCCACAGACCCGCGGGCATACCGGATCCGATGAACAGCCGGATCGGATGGTTGTGGCCTGCGGGAAAGACCTGGGAGTCGAGCAGGTCGCGCAGCATCGTCCAGGTGTAGGTGACGACGGTGACGCCGTAGCGGTGCACCTCTTCGGCGAACCGGCCCGGATCCATGTCCATCGGCCGAGCGAGCGCGATGCGGCTGCCACCGGCGATCGCCCCGCCGAGGCTCACCAGCAGCCCCGACGAATGGTGCAGTGGCGCAAGGCAGTACACCGTGTCACGACGGTCGAGGTCGGCCGCGCTCGCGGTGCCGAACGCCGACAGGGCCCAGCGGTGGTTGGTGATGTACTTCGCCTCCAGGCGCTCGCCGGAGCCGAGGACGAGCACGAACGCGAGTTCGCGCGCCAGGCCCGGGTTCGGCCGGTACCAGGCGGGCACCCGGACCTTCGCCGGGTCGATCTGCTCGAGGTCGATCACACGATCGCTGGTCGGCACCGCGAGTGCACGGCTGTCGCCACCGCCGAGTACCAGCACCCTGGCGGCCGTCGCGGCGGCGGTGCGCAGGTTCTCCGGATCGGCGATCAGCGTCTGCACGCCGGTCAGCTCGATGGCCCGGTCGAGTTCGGCGCCCGGCGCCAGCAGCACCGCGACGGCGCCGATGCGCGAGAGCGCCGCGACCGAGGCCAGGGCGCTCGGACGCGTCTCCATCATGATGCCGACGCGCATGGCGGGGCGGATGCCGACCGAGATCAGGCCGCGCACGACATTGTCGACGCGCTCCTCGACGGCGGCATTGGTGTGCACCCGGTCGTCGAAGAGGACCAGGTCCTTCTGCGGTGCGCGGCTCGCGTGCTCACTGAGCAGTTTGCCGAGCGAGATGCGGGTGTGCGGCTGGATCATCCCGAGCCTGGTCAGCCGGGGCAGTGCCCGTGCCGCCTCCCCCGCCATTTCGAGCGATCCGCGAATCGTGTTGCCCGCGATGCCTTCCAGTGCCTTGCCGACACCCGCGCCCGCCTCGGCCAGGCCGGCGGCGGTGTGCACCATCCGGGTGGCGGCGGTGCGCGGCGCGTTGCTCGCGACGTGTTCCTGCATGGGCACGATCTGCTCGGGCAGGGTGCCGTTGCCGTCCATCCAGGCGATCCAGTCGCGCACCATCGGCCAGGTGTGGTTGGTGGCCGTCGAACCGGCGACGAGCCCGAAATGGCCTGCCACCAAACTCGCTTCGTACACCTCGGCATTGGGGCCGGCCCGCACGATGCCACGCACCGCGGCGGGCTGACCGATGTCGTCCACCTCGCCGACGAAGGCCAGGATCGGGCACTTGAGCTCAGCGAGCGACACCGGGTGGTCGCGAATCACGAATCCGCCGAGCATCATTCGATTGTGGGCGACGAACTGCTTGAGCAGATCGGCCACCGCCGGACCCGAATACCCCACCCAGCCATCGCTGTTGAGGAAGCGGCGCTGACGTTCCTTGGGCAGCAGCGCTTCCCGATCGTGCAATTGCAGCAGGAAGTCGATGCGCGACTTGGCGGTCTTCACCGGGTCGAGCATCTGGAAGCCGATGCGTACCATCGATTCGGTGATCGGCAGCCGGTGCATCACGTGGTCGGCGAGGAAATCGGCGACTTCGGAAACCAGACCGTAGGGCAGACCGAACGGCATCCCGTTGACGATGTCGACAGGACTGCCGAAGGTGACGATGGAGGCCACGCCCTTGCCGTAGCGGTAGGCAGTGGTCTGGTAGGCGAACATGCCGCCCTGGGAGTACCCCATCACATGCAGCTGCGCGCCGGTGGCCTCACAGACGGTGTCGATGGCGGAGTTCACCGCGAGCACGTGGTCGGCCAGGTCGCGTTCCCAGCCGCCTTCCTCGGTCGCGGGTGAGCCGAAATCGATGACCCAGCAGTCGATTCCGCTCTCGTGCAGAATGCCGACCGCGCCGCCTGCCGCGTTGACGTCCCAGATGTCGGCGTTCACCATCAACGGTGGCACCAGCAGCGCCACCGGACGCCCCGGCGTCGTATCGTCGGGGAAGTAATGTCGCAGCCGGTACATGCGTCGGCGCTCGACGACCTCGAAGGGCGAGGACTCGACATCGTGTGACAACCCGCCGAAGCGGATCACCTCCAGCCCGTTCTGCGCGGTAGCCAGCAACCGCTGCACCGAACCGACCACACCTTTTGGACTGATATCCACCGTTCCCACCTGGCCCTACCTGCTCAAAGTGACACACCTCACACACCCCGATGTGCTCATATGAGCTTGCCACATCGGACCTCCATTATGGGTCGGCTGTGACAGGCCGCATGTTCCGGCGATTCGAATCACATGCCCCGCTCAACGGCCGATAACACTGAGGTCACAACTCTCGTACGGTTCGTCGTCACGCCGAGATCGCCCGGGAACCGGCAGCCCAGGGCAGAGGTGGCCGCCGCGATGCGGCCGAGCATCGGCACAGAGAACACATCGCGGGCGACTCCCGGACACCCAGCTGTCCGCAATCGCCTCCCGCACAACGGTTCTCCCGGTCATCATCATGTTTTCCCGAATATCCGGCGCGCGGCCACTGCAACCGCCTACCATCGTTATCGTCCGGAACGTACTGACACGCATCAGATTTCGTGTAACACCGTTTCACACGCCCGGTTATCCGCGCAGGACCATTCGCTTCGCACCATGACCCACACCCGAGCCTGTCGCGCATTGTCGCGCCACACAGGTCGATCGGCCGTGCCGATTTCCGTCCCGAGGTGAGGACATATCCCATGACCATCGAAATGCCGTTGCCCACAGACAATTCCGCGCGCAAGAGCCTGAGTACCACGGCCGCGCACAAACTGACACATACCACCAAATCCGAACCGCAGATGCAGGGCATCAGCTCGCGCTGGCTCTCACGCGCACTGCCATGGGTGCAGGTCGCGGGCGGTATCTACCGGGTCAACCGCAGGCTCACCCACACCGTCGGCAACGGCGAGGTGGAATTCGTCGTCGACGGATCCCGGGCCAGGGTGATTCCGCAGGAACTCCGTGAGCTTCCGCCACTGCGCACTATCGACGACGACGAACTCCTGCGCCCACTCGCGGACAAATTCGTGCAATACGACCTCGACCCGGGATCGGTCGTCGCCGAATTCGGCAATCCGATGGATCAGGTGATCCTCGTCGTGCACGGAAAACTCGCCCGGCTCGGCTCCGGTCAATACGGCGAGTCGACCAAACTCGGCCTGCTGTCCGGCGGCGACTATTACGGCGAGGAAATGCTCACCGATCCTTCGGCGATCTGGCCGGACACGGTCAAGACGGTGACCAGAACCACCATTCTCTGCCTGCCGAGACAACAATTCGAGCAATTTCTCGAACTGAACCCGGAGCTGGATCAGATCCGCACCGAAGCGGCCCAGCGGTCGAGCCGGCTGCAGAACTCCAAGGGTGAAGCCGATATCGAGATCTCCTCCGGCCACTCCGGCGAACCGCTGCTCGAGGGCACCTTCGTCGACTACGACGCCAGCCCCCGCGAATACGAACTCAGCCTGGCCCAGAGCGTGCTGCGCGTGCACACCCGCGTCGCCGACCTGTTCAACGATCCGATGAACCAGGTCGACCAGCAGTTGCGGCTCACCGTCGAGGCGCTCTACGAGCGACGCGAGTACGACCTGGTGAACAATGCCGAGTTCGGCCTGCTGCACAACTGCGACCTCAAACAGCGCATCACCACCGAATCCGGCGCGCCGACCCCTGACGACATGGACGAGCTGCTCAGCATGCGGCGCGGCACCAAATTCTTTCTCGCACATCCGAAAGCGATCGCCGCGTTCGGTCGCGAGTGTTCACGTCGCGGTCTGTACCCCGACCCCGTGGAGTACCAGGGGCACCGGGTGCCCGCTTGGCGCGGCGTGCCCCTGCTGCCGTGCGGCAAGATCCCCGTCAGCGACACCCAGACCACATCGATCATGGCGATGCGCATCGGTGAGAAGGATCAGGGCGTCGTGGGACTGCATCAGACCGGCATTCCCGATGAATACGAGCCGAGCCTCAACGTCCGGTTCAAGCAGATCGACGACCAGTCGATCATGTCGTACCTGGTGAGCTGCTATTACTCCGCGGCCGTCCTCGTTCCCGATGCGCTCGGCGTGCTGGACGACGTGCTCGTCGCGCGTCGCGCCGACTGATCGGCGCGGACCGTGTCCATCCTCACCAGGGTCGGCGCTCCCATCGCGGCAGGCGATCTGGCTGTCGCGGTGGCGGCCCTGCTGCACGGCGCCGCCGCCCCGGCCGACCTGTTCTCCGGCACCGCGACGCTCCCCCGACGCACCCCCGGTGCGCCCACCGGCTCCGTCACGCCACGTCGTCTTCGCGGACCGACCGGGATAGGCACGTCCGGCCTGCGATTGTTCCCGGCACAGGATCTTCCTGCCGCTCCCGCTGCGGAGACGACGAATTCCACTGGGCAACAGCCGATTCCCGCTCTCTACTGCCCACCTCCCGAGCGTGACGACCCGGCGCTGGCCGAGGCCGTCAACGCGGGCCTGCTCGCCTGGGCCACCGAGATCGGCCTCTACGAAGGCCGTCTCGACGAGCTCGCCAAGGCCGACTTCGGCCGGTTGATCATGCTCGCCCATCCCGATTGCGACGATCCCGACCGGCTGCTGGCCGTCGCTCGCTGCGCGGTGGCGGAATGGTCGGTCGACGACTACTACTGCGAGGAGGACGCCCCTGGCGACACCGCACCCGACGGAACACCGTCCAGCGCCGCCGCGGAACTCGGGCCACGGCTCGAATTGGCCGCCGCCGCAATGGATCCGGCCCATCTCCCCGCGCGGTACGCGCCGAGGCTCGAACAGGCCATGCAGGCCGACCCGATCCTGCGCGCGTTCCGCACCTCGTTCGCGCACCTGGCGGGGTACGCGAGCCCGGCGCAGCTGGCCCGGTTACGCACCGAGATCGCGGGGTGGTTCATCGCGCTCGGCGCCGAGGCGGGCTGGCGCACCGCGGACCGGATGCCACCGGTCTGGGAGTACCTGACCAATCGGCAGCCACACAGTTTCCTGCCGTGTATGGCACCGATCGACGCGGTCGGCGGCTACGAACTCACCGCCGCCGACTACGCCGACCCGGCGGTGCGGCGGGTGACCACCACCGCCGCGCTGGCCGCCCAGATGGTGAACGACCTGTATTCGATGGCGCGCGAGGACCTTTCGGGTGGCAGGGAATTCAACCTGCCGACGGTCCTGGCCGCCGAGGAGGGCTGCACCCGGGCCGACGCCGTGCTGCGCACCGCCCAGATCCACGACGAACTGATGCATCGCTTCGAACGGGAGGCGGCCCCCCTCGCCGCCTCGGGCTCACCCCAGCTGCGCCGCTTCCTGGCCGGGCTGTGGGCCTGGATGGGCGGCAACCGCGCCTGGCACGCGGGCAGCCGCCGCTACCACGACATCGCACCAGGAGAGGACGACAGATGACCATCGTCAACAGCCCCGACCGCTCGGTCCTTCGCACCACCTATCAGCGTTCGGTCGCCGCGTACTGGAACAACAATCCCAACGACGACCGGGTCAATACCGAACTGGGCAAGGTCGACGGCCTCTACCACCACCACTACGGCATCGGCGAACCCGATTGGTCGGTACTGGACGGCCCGGAGAAGACCCGGCAGGAACGGATCGTGCGCGAGCTACACCGCCTCGAGACCGCCCAGGCCGACTGTCTGCTCGACAACCTCGGCGCCATCACCCCCGACGACCGGCTGATCGACGGTGGCTCGGGCCGCGGCGGCACCAGTTTCATGGCCGCCGATCGCTTCGGCTGCCACGTCGACGGCGTGAGCATCTCCGAATACCAGGTCGGCTTCGCCAACGATCAGGCCGAGGCCCGCGGCGTGACCGAACGGGTCGGGTTCCACTTCCGCAATATGCTCGACACCGGCTTCGTCGACGAGTCCGCCAGGGCCATCTGGACCAACGAAACCACCATGTACGTGGACCTTTTCGATCTCTTCGACGAGTTCGCCCGGGTGCTCGAACCGGGTGGGCGCTACGTGTGCATCACCGGCTGCTCCAACGATGTCACCGGCGGCCGATCCGCCTCGGTCAGCTGGATCGACGCGCACTACGGCTGCATGATCCATCCGCGCAGCGAGTACTTCCGCGCACTGTCCGACAGCGGCCTGGTCCCCACCACGGTCGTCGACCTCACACCCGACACCATCCCGTACTGGGAGTTGCGCACCCATTCCGAGCTCGCCACCGGCGTCGAACAGCCGTTCCTCACCGCCTACCGCGAGGGCAGCTTCCAGTACCTGATGATCGTCGCCGATAAGGTGGCCAGGTGACCGATAAGCTCGCCGACCCGTCGACCGACCGCGAAACCATGCTCGTCGAGCTGGTCGACGAATCAGGCGCGGCGATCGGAGCGTGCTCGGTGGCCGATGCCCATCGCCCACCGGGCACGCTCCACCGCGCCTTCTCCGTGCTGCTGTTCGACTCGCACGGACACGTCCTGCTCCAGCAGCGCGCGGCGGTGAAGACCCGGTTCCCGCTCCAGTGGGCGAACACCTGCTGTGGGCATCCGCTGCCGGGCCAAAGCGTTGTCGAGGCTGCCGAGATCCGGTTACGCGAGGAGTTCGGGATGGCGGCCGACCTCACGAAGGTCGGCGTGTTCACCTACCTCGCCGGCGACGAGAAGACCGGCCGTGTCGAGCACGAGTACGACCACGTCCTGATCGGTGTGGTCGGCGATGTGCCGCCGCGGCCGGACCCGGCCGAGATCGCCCGCTGGGCGTGGATTCCCCCGCAGGAGGTGCGTGCGGATCTGGCGGATAACCCCGGCAAGTTCACGCCGTGGCTGTCCCAGGTGCTCGAGATCGCCGACCAGGCCCACGAGCGCTGACCTGGCTGTCCCTGTTTTCTTTCTCGTCTCGGGTGCTCCCGTGGCGATCAACCGGTTAGATGCGCATATCTATATTTGTAGATGGTTCTGAGTTCCTTGGGGAACTCACAGGCTCACCACAGTCCGTGACCAGGCCGCCCGGCGAAACTGGACATCGAACGGTCCGCACGAT
Source organism: Nocardia sp. NPDC055050 (assembly GCF_053608345.1). NCBI lineage: Bacteria > Bacillati > Actinomycetota > Actinomycetes > Mycobacteriales > Nocardiaceae > Nocardia > Nocardia sp. NPDC055050. The sequence continues at coordinate 116,081 of NZ_JBSGVG010000018.1, read as the reverse complement.
GGCGAGTGAGGTAGCGATGGTCGAGGTCGAGATCAACGACGACACGGTGACGGTCAATGTGCTCGGTGGGCATCGCCTGCTCGCCCTGCGCCAGCAGGTCGTGATCGACCGCGCCGCGATCACCGAGATCGCCACCGCCGAAGTGGACCTGCGGCCCCCGTGGGTCCGCGCGCCCGGTACCTTCATCCCCGGCGTGATCGCCGCGGGTGTCTACCGAGGCAAGGGCCGCAAAGAGTTCTGGGACACCACTTTCGGCGGCAGCGCCGTGCGGATCGACCTGGACGGGCCCGACTTCACCCGTCTGGTCGTCGACGTCGACGATCTCACCGCGGTGCTGAACGCGCTGAGCACCGAGACCGCCGACGTCTGAGCGGCATTCACGAACCGAAGGATTCCAGCAGTCCCGCGTAGGTCTTCGGCGGCGGCGTCGCGAACTCTCCCCTACCCGACTTGCGCAGGCCCATCGTCAGCAGCGACTGCACGGTCAATGTCGCCGCCGCGACGCCGTCGATCACCGGCACCCCGATCTCGTCGCGAATGTGCGCGCACAGCTCCGCCATTCCGGCGCACCCGAGCACCACAGCATCTGACCCGTCCTGCGCGACGGCGACCCGGCACGCTTCGGTGACGATCTTGCGCGCGTCCGGGTCGGTGTCGAGGGCGAGTACCGGGATCTCGCACGCGTGGATGCCCCGGCAGAACCGTTGCATCCCATAGTGTTCCGCGAGATCGGCCGCTCGCCCGATGGTGCGGCCGAGCGTCGTGACGACACTGAATCCGCGGCCGAGATGACTCGCGGTGTGCATGGCTGCCTCGGCGATCCCGATCACCGGCCCCGCCGCCAGTTCCCGTGCGGCGTCCAGGCCCGGATCACCGAAGCAGGCGATGACATACCCGTCCACACCGTCGGCCTCGCCCTGCCGGATCGCGGCGAGCAGGCCCGGCACGCTCATCGCCTCGTCGTAGTGGCTCTCGATCGAAGCGGGCCCGATCTCGGAGGTGACCGCGTCGAGCAGCGTGCCCCGGCCCGCGACGGCCAGCGCACACTGCTCGATCGTGTCGGTCATCGCCCGCGTGGTGTTCGGGTTGACGACCCGGATGCGCATCAGACACCGACCTCCTCGGCAGCGGCCGCCCGCGCGGCGCCCGTCAGCAGGTAGTAGACGGCGAAGCCGATGCCGCACCCGATGAACCAGCTGTATTGGGCGGCGGAGTGCATGCCGGGCAGGCTGTTGGCCAGCACCGGGAACACCGCCACCGCGGCGGCCACCGCGGTCGCGATGATCGCGGCCGGGTGATAGCCCTTCGCGTAGTAATACGTCCCCTGCTCCGACATCGTGAACAGGTCGTCGACGACCACCTTCTGCTTGCGCACCAAGTAGTAATCGCAGATCAGCACCCCGAACAGCGGTCCGATGAAGGCCCCGAGAACCTCGAGGGTGTAGTGGATGACGTCAGGATTGTTGTACAGATTCCAGGGGGTGATCAGCACGGAACCGACCGCCGCGATCATGCCGCCCGCCCGCCAGCTGATCCGCTGCGGACTCACATTCGAGAAATCGAAAGCCGGCGAGATGAAGTTCGCGACGATATTGATCCCGATGGTGGCGACGGTGAAGGTGAGTGCGCCGAGCACGATCGCGAAAGTGGAATCGATCTCGGCGACGGTGGCGACCGGATCGGTGATGAGCTCGCCGTACACCGGCAAGGTCAGGGAGGCGGTGACCACCACCAGTACCGAGAAGACCAGGAAATTCACCGGAAGCCCGAGGAAGTTCCCCTTCTTCACCGCGGCGAAGCTCTTGCCGTATCGGGAGAAGTCACCGAAATTGAGCATCGGCCCCGAGAAATACGACACGACGAGTGCGATCGCGCCCAGCATCACCGGCACCGACGCCCAGCCGGTGTATTTCACATCGCCGAGTTTCAGGTCGATGGCACTCCAGCCCGCCTTCGCGATGAGGTAGCCGCAGAGCAGGAACATGACGACGTAGACGGCGGGACCGCAGAAGTCGATGAACTTGCGGATCGATTCCATGCCGCGCCAGAACACGCACGCCTGCACCACCCACAGCAGCAGGAAGCTGCCCCAGCCCAGGGCCGACAGTCCGAGGAACCCGTAGTCGGCGGTGACGGCGTATGGGGCCAATCCCGGAAACAGTTTCACCAGAACGACATCCAGCGCCGCCGACGCGAGGAAAGTCTGAATGCCGTACCAGGCCACCGCGATCAGACCGCGGATGATCGCGGGGATATTCGCGCCGAGCACGCCGAACGCACTGCGGCAGATCACCGGATAGGGCACCCCGGTCATCTGACTGGGTTTCGCCACCAGATTACAGAAGAAGTACACGATGGTGATGCCGATGAGCAGTGCGGCGAGTACTTGCCAACTGGCCAGTCCGAGTGCGAAAAGGCTTCCCGCCGTGACATATCCGCCGACGCTGTGCACGTCTGACATCCAGAACGCGAAGATATTGTAAGTGCCCCAGCTCTGCTTGCGCAGCGGCGCCAGATCCTCGTTCGTCAGCCGCGGGTCGTAAGTGGGCGGTTCACCGGCGGGAACCGCCGAGGACGTAAGGGTGTCGGTCATGATCGTTCCCGTCCGAAAGGGTACATCTGCTGAACAGACGGTAAGTATCAGCAATTGCCCAGCGGTTTCCCGGGAATTTCGCGCCTATTGCACCGAAGATATATCTTCCGGCGCGAGCAGCCCGGTATCGGTCGGCAGGGTCGCGACCACGGTTTCCAGCCTGCGGTGGTGTTCCTCGGCGGCCACGAGCAGACGGTCGACATCGCGGGCGAGGAACGCGTCGAGCATGGCGATGTGGTCGATGTGCAGGCGCTCGCGGTCGAGTCGGTCGATGTGGACCATCGACTGCACCGGCTCGGTGACATTCCACGCGGCTTCGAGCATGTACAGCAGCCGGAACATCCGTGACGGCCGCGTCAGCGCTACGTGGAAGCTGCGGGACTGACGCTGGTACGACTCGGGATCGTCGTCGAGGATGGCGCGTTCGAGCAGGTCGTTCACCGCGAGCAGGTGCGCGCGTTCGGCCTCGTCGGCGTGCAGCGCGGCCGCGGCGAGTGATGCCGTCTCCAAAGTGTCACGCACGATGTACATTTCGCGCAGTTCACGGGCGGTGAGCTGGGCCACCTGGTAGCCGCGCTGCTGACGGTGGGTGACCAGGCCCTCCCCGATCAGCGTCTTGAGCGCCTCACGGACCGGGATGTGACTCACCCCGAACAGCTCGGCGACTTCGCGCAGCGGGATCACGGTGCACGGCGGTACGGCACCGTCGAGGATCACCCGGCGCAGTTCGCCCAGAATCACTTGCGGTCGGCCTGGCTCATCGACCACAAGCCTTGCGAGCAGCGCCGATCGTCGTCTCGGGGGCATGCAAGCATGCTATGGACCGCGTATTGCGTGCGCGGTGTTCGGTGTGACAGTTAGGAAACGATCACCGTACCGACCGGTCCCTAGTGTGTGATGGCATGCTCGAAGGATGGGAGTTTCGACAGCGCAGTCGGTGGATCGCCGTTTCGTACGCTTGGTCACCGTCTTCGACCATCTGTTCCGCAAGCCCTCGCACGGCGGTGGCGCACTGTGCGTGTATCTGCACGGCGAGCCCGTCGTCGATGTGTGGGCGGGCTACGCGAGCCCTGGTGTGCCGTGGACTGCGGACTCGGTGGCGCTGGGCTTCTCCACCGGAAAAGGCGTGGCTTCCACCGTGATTCATCAGCTGGCCGATCGGGGACAGCTCGACTACGACAGCCCGGTCGCCGAGTACTGGCCGGAGTTCGCCGCGGCGGGCAAGGCCGCCATCACCGTGCGCGATGTACTCACCCACCGCGCCGGCCTGCACCGGCTGCGTGGCCTGCTGCCCGGGCCGATCGAGAGTTTCCTCGATGACGCTGCCGTCACCGCCGCGCTGGCCGCCGCCACTCCCGATCCGCGGCATCGGGTCACCAGCGGCTATCACGGAATCAGCTACGGGCACTTGGCCGCCGAGATCGTCGCGCGGGTGACCGGCCGCGCATTCGTCGATGTGGTGCGCACCGAACTGGCCGAACCTCTCGATGCCGAAGAACTCTGGTTCCGGGTGCCGCACGATCAGCGCCACCGCATCGCCACCACCTTCCCGCGCCTGCGCGCCGCGGGCATGGACTGGGACACCGGCTCCGATCTGCTCACCCGTACCCGTTTCGCCGCCGCCGCGGAGACCACCCCGCGCGGGTTCGCCGACCTGATCGTCGATGAGCGCGTCCACGATTCGGTGATGCCCGGCGTGAACGGTGTCTTCTCCGCCCGCGCGCTCGCCCGCGTGTATGCCGCCCTGGCCAACGGCGGCGAACTCGACGGCACCCGCATCCTCTCCCCCGGCTCGATCCCCCGCTTCGCCGCGCGCCAGGTCTTCACCCCCGACTACGTCCTGGCGTTCCGCATCCCCTGGGCCATGGGCTTCCACGGCGTCCCGATGAAACCCTCCAAGGCCGACCCGATCTCCGCCTTCGGCCACTTCGGCCTCGGCGGCTCCGGCGCCTTCGCCGATCCCGAAACCGGCCTCTCCCTGGCCTTCGTCACCAATCGTCTCGGCGGCAAACTCACCCCGCTCGGCGACGCCCGCCTCACCCGCCTCGGCACCATCGCCCACAACATCGCGAAGTCCTCGCAACTGCGCTGAGCCACTCGCCGGGCGGTTGATCACTGCACAATATGGACGCAACGCCGGGATACCCGACTGGCGATGCCGAACCTGGCACCATGTGGCCGATGGAGACCGTGGGACTGGAGCGGATCGAGGAAGCCGCGCGATTGCTGGCGCCGGTGATTCGACGGACACCGATCGTGGGGTCGCGGGTGTTGTCGGAACGGGTGGGTACGCAGGTGCTGCTCAAATGCGAGAACCTGCAGCGGACCGGGTCGTTCAAACCGCGCGGCGCCTACAACCGGATCGCCCATCTCCCGGCGGCGGATCGCGCGCGGGGCGTGGTGGCAGCCAGCGCCGGCAACCATGCGCAGGGTGTGGCGTGGGCGGCGAGCGAGCTCGGGATCGCCTCGACGGTGTTCATGCCGGTCGGGGCCTCGCTGCCGAAGCTCGTCGCGACGCGCGCCTACGGTGCCGACGTGCATCTGGTGGGCGACACGATCGACGAATCCTTGGACGCCGCACAGGAATTCGCTGATCGGACCGGTGCGACCCTGATCCATCCTTTCGACCATCCCGACATCGTCGCCGGTCAGGCGACGGTCGCGCTGGAAATCCTCGAGCAGGTTCCCGAGGCGGGCACGGTCGTCGTGCCCACCGGTGGTGGCGGGTTGCTCGCGGGTGTCGCGGTGGCGTTGCACGCGCTGGCGCCGAATGTCCGGGTGATCGGCGTGCAGGCGGCCGAGGCGGCGGCGTGGCCGGATTCGCTGGCGGCGGGCAGGCCGGTCCGGGTGCCACGGATGTCGACGATGGCCGACGGTATCGCGGTCGGACTACCCGGCGCGGTGCCCTTCGCCCATGTCGCCGAGCTGGTGTCCGAGATCGTCACCGTCGACGAGGACGCCCTGTCCAGGGCCCTGTTGCTCTGCCTCGAACGGGCCAAACTCGTCGTCGAACCCGCGGGCGCGGCGGGCGTCGCCGCCTTGCTCACCTCCGCTCTCGAAGATCTGCCCGGCCCCGTGGTGACCATCGTGTCGGGCGGGAATATCGACCCGCTGTTACTCACGCGCGTGATCGGCCACGGTCTCAGCGCCGCGGGCCGCTACCTGGCCATGCACGTGACGATCGACGACCGGCCAGGCGCCCTGTCCGCGCTGCTCGCCGTGGTCGGGCGCGCCGGCGCGAGCGTGGTGGATGTCGTGCACTCGCGAACCGGGCCGTGGCTGGCCGTCGACGAGGTCGAGGTGTCGCTCACCGTGGAAACCCGCGGCTCCGCGCACCGCGACGACGTTCTGGACGCACTGCGTGACTCGGGTTTCCGCGTACACGCCGAGCTCTAGAAACCCGTGCGCGCACCGGGTTCCCGCGCCACGCGCCCGGGGATCACCGCGTCAGTGCGCCATTTTCAGCCCGACCACACCGGCGACGATCATCACCAGGAACACGGCCTTCACGACCGAGAAAGCTTCCGCGCCGGTGACCATGGCATAGACGACGGTCAGGACGGCGCCGATGCCCACCCAGACCGCGTACGCGGTGCCGACGGGGAGATCGCGCATGGCCAGCGCCAGCCCGGTCATGCTGGCTGCCAGGGCTACGCCGAAAACCACGGTCGGGACGAGCCGGGTGAACCCTTCGGTCCGGCCCAGCGCGGTGGCCCACACTGCTTCCAGCACACCGGAGATGACGAGCAGAATCCACGACATGACGAGCCTCCTGTGGCCGTCTTGTCGCGTTCCGGGTACGGCTACCCTCGTCCGGGAGCCCCGTTCGGGCTCACTGCCAAGTTGTCACACCGGCAATCTCTTGGCAAGCAGGTGGTGGGTGAAGTCACCACCTCCCCGCCTCAGCTCAACCAGGCGCGAGCGTCGTCCGCGGTCTTGCGGACCTCGTCGAGCTGTTCGGCCACACGCACACCGGCGGTGCCACCCCGCGCGTTACGCGAGGCGATCGAACCCTGCACCGTGAGCACCTCGCGCACACCGGCGGTGAGCGCGGGGTCGACGGCGGCGAACTCCTCGTCGGTCAGCTCGTCGAGACCGACACCGCGCGCCTCGGCGACGCGCACGCACGCACCGGCCGCCTCGTGGGCGACACGGAACGGAACACCTCGGCGCACCATCCATTCCGCGATATCGGTGGCGAGGGTGAACCCGGCGGGTGCGAGTTCGGCCATCCGGTCGGTGTGAAAGGTCAGGGTGGCGACCAGGCCCGCGATGGCGGGCAGGAGCAGTTCGAGCTGGGCGACCGAGTCGAAGACCGGCTCTTTGTCTTCCTGCAGGTCCCGGTTGTACGCCAGCGGTTGGGCTTTCAGCGTGGCGAGCAGGCCGGTCAGGTTGCCGATCAGGCGGCCCGCCTTGCCACGGGTGAGCTCGGAGACATCGGGGTTCTTCTTCTGCGGCATGATCGACGAACCGGTGGACCAGGCGTCGGCCAAGGTCACGTAGCCGAATTCCGGTGTGCTCCAGATGATGACCTCTTCAGCCATCCGGCTCAGATCGACGCCGATCATGGCCAGCACGAAGGCTGCCTCGGCGGCGAAGTCACGCGAGGAGGTGGCGTCGATCGAATTGGCGGCGGAGGCGGTGAAATCCAGTTCGGCGGCGATCTGCTCGGGATCGAGGCCCAGCGAGGAACCGGCCAGCGCGCCCGAACCGTACGGGGAGATGGCGGCGCGCTTGTCGAAGTCGCGCAGGCGTTCCAGATCGCGCAGCAGCGGATGCGCGTGGGCGAGCAGGTGATGCGAGAGCAGTACCGGCTGGGCAGCCTGGAGGTGGGTCTTGCCCGGCATCACGGCGTCGGGATGCGCGGCGGCCTGCGCGACCAGCGCGTCGACCACGTCGAGCACACCGGCGGCGACGCGACGCACACCGTCGCGCAGCCACATCCGGAACAGGGTCGCCACCTGGTCGTTGCGCGAACGACCGGCCCGCAGCCGACCACCGAGCTCGGTCCCGACCCGCTCGATCAGCCCACGCTCGAGCGCACCGTGCACATCCTCGTCGGAGTCGGCGGGGCCGTAGGCACCGGAGGCGACATCGGCCGCGAGCGCGTCGAGACCGGCCAGCATGGCGGGCAGATCCTCGTCGGCGAGCAGCCCGGCCTTGTGCAGCACGCGAGCATGCGCCTTGGACGCGCGGATGTCATACGGAGCCAGCACCCAGTCGAAGTGAGTCGACTTGCTCAGCGCCGCCATCGCCTCGGCCGGACCGGAAGCGAATCGCCCACCCCAGAGCGCACCTTCGTTGGTTCCACTATGGGTCATCGTGTGCCCTCTCCTGGGTATAGGCGGTCGCGCTCACAGTCGCACATCGGCTGCCAGCGCACGAAGGGCAACCGAATCGAGCCTACGGTTGCCGACTGATCTAGCGAGAACATGGGTAACTCATCGGGCACGCCCAGAACAGATGTACACCTCAGGCGAGCCCGGAACCGACGCCAACCGCCCCCCTACGACCGGCAGAAGTCGCGGGGAGGCGGGAAGGCGGCGGGCGTGCTTACTTCTGGTTCAGGTCGCGGCGGGCGGCGACCTTGGAGGACAGGCCGTGGATCTGCACGAAGCCCTTGGCCAGCGACTGGTCGAAGGTGTCGCCCTCGTCGTAGGTGGCCAGGTTGAAGTCGTAGAGCGACTGCTCGGAGCGACGGCCGTTGACCACCGCGGACCCGCCGTGCAGCACCATCCGGATCTCGCCGGTGACGGTCTGCTGGGTGTCGGAGATGAAGGCGTCGAGTGCGCGCTTGAGCGGGGAGAACCACAGGCCGTCGTAGGCCAGCTCGCCCCAGCGCTGCTCGACCTGCCGCTTGTAGCGGGCCAGCTCGCGCTCGACGGTGACGGCTTCGAGCGCCTGGTGCGCGGTGATCAGCGCGATGGCGCCCGGCGCCTCGTAGATCTCGCGGCTCTTGATGCCGACGAGGCGGTCCTCGACCATGTCGAGACGGCCCACGCCCTGACGGCCGGCGCGGGTGTTCATCTCCTCGATGGCCTGCAGCACCGAGACGGGACGGCCGTCGATGGCGACCGGCACACCCTTCTCGAAGGTGATGATGACCTCGTCGGGCGCCTCGAAGTTCACCGTCGGGTCGGCGGTGTAGTCGTAGACGTCCTTGGTGGGCGCGTTCCACAGGTCCTCGAGGAACCCGGTCTCGACCGCGCGGCCCCACACGTTCTGGTCGATGGAGAACGGCGACTTCTTGGTGACGTTGATCGGCAGGCTGTTCTGCTCGGCGAAGGCGATGGCCTTCTCCCGGGTCCAGGCGTAGTCGCGGACCGGGGCGATGACCTCGAGGTCGGGCGCGAGCGCGCCGATGCCGACCTCGAAGCGGACCTGGTCGTTGCCCTTGCCGGTGCAGCCGTGCGAGACGGTGGTGGCGTTGTGGAACTTCGCGGCCTCGACCAGGTGCTTGACGATCAGCGGGCGGCTGATCGCCGAGACGAGCGGGTACTGGCCCATGTACATGGCGTTGGCCTGGATGGTGGGCAGGCAGTACTCGTCGGCGAACTCGTCGCGCGCGTCGACCACGATGGCCTCCACGGCGCCGCAGTCGAGTGCGCGCTGTCGGATCGCGCTCATGTCCTCGCCGCCCTGGCCCAGGTCGATGGCCACAGCCACCACCTCGGAACCGGTCTCCTTCGCGATCCAGCTGATGGCGACGGAGGTGTCAAGCCCACCGGAGTAGGCGAGTACGACGCGATCGGACATGTCTGTTGTGCTCCTCGAAGTCTGGTACGTAAAAAGGGCTGCCCTGAGCAGTATGGATGCTCCGGCCGCCGGTCGGCTCACGCCGTTGCTACAAATGATTATGCATGATGATGCAATCTCATTCATAACCGGGGGTGCAGCCTCGGACCTACGCCGGCGAAATAGCCGATCACCTGCGACGACACCAGCGCAGCCCTTGGCGAGTACTCTCAGCTATGAGACGCTGGTCACAGCAGATAGCCATCAGGTCGGGACCGAAGGAGAGCCATCATGCAGTCGCTACGTGATTTCGCCGAGGCCAACTACGACCTGATCGGAACGGTTGTCATCGGACTCGGGAACCTCAGCCTGACGGTGGCCAAGGCTGTCATCGACCTCGGCACTCCCCTGCTCCAGGGATTCTTTGCCTGACTCACCGACCTCGAATCCAGGGAGCACATCATGGATGAAGTCCTGCAGTTCCTCTCCGACAATTACGAGGCAGGCGCCGCCCTCGGCCTCTATGTCGGCCGTGCCGTCTTCGAGATCACCGCCCCACTGACCCTGCTGATCCTGAACTTCCTCAACTCCTGACTCCTCACCTGTGGCACTCTGGGAGAGCATTATTCGGCTCGCCACACGTGAGGACGAACAAGATGCTCCACTACATCGCGCAGGAATTCTCGACCCTCGGCAACGGTGTTCTCGATGTCGGTAGAGCAGTCGTCGAGCTGGTCCAGAACATCATCGACATCGCCACGCCGAATAATCGCGGTGGCGGCGCGGGCGGCGGGCAGTACCCGTTCAACTGAAGACCACATCCCAGCTTTCGGCGTGAGTTACCGCTGAGGGCACAGTCACGCGGCTAGTGTGCGAATCATGACCGACGATGTGCGGCTCGATGTCGGCTCCGCGGGTCTCACGATCGCCCCCGGCGACGGCGGCGCGATCCACAGCCTGACCGTCGACGGCACCGAACTGCTCCGGCAGGATCCGGGCACCGGCTGTTTCGTCATGGCGCCGTGGGCAGGTCGGCTCGGCGACGGCGAACTGACCGTCGGCGACCACACGTATCAGATGCCGATCAACAACCCGCCGCACAGCATTCACGGCACCGCCCGCGACGGAGTGTGGGAGGTGGTCGCGGCTTCGCCGACCGAGGCGACGATCAGCCATCGCCTCGGTGATCCGTGGCCGTTCGCGGGCACGGTCACCCAGACGTTCACCCTCACCGACACCGGCCTCACCCTGGCGATGCGCATCGCCACCGACCACGACGCCTTCCCCGCCCAGGGCGGCTGGCATCCGTGGTTCCTGCGCGAAGTCCCGCCCGCGACCGGGCCGGTGCGGCTCGATTTCGACCCGGCATGGCAGTACGAACGCGGCGACGACTACCTGCCCACCGGCCGCGAGATCGCGCCGACGCCGCCACCGTGGGACGACTGCTTCGGCATGCCCGACGGCGTTCTCGCCCGCCTCACCTGGCCCGGATTCCTGGCATTCACCATCACCAGCCCCGTCCACGACGTAGTCGTCTGGACCCTGCCGGAGCAATCCCTGTCGGTGGAGGCCCAGTCCGGCCCACCCAACGGCCTGAACACCGCACCCCGGATGGTCACACCCGACTCTCCACTCGATGTCCACGTCGACTGGACATGGCAACGCCTGTCGCGGAACCGAACGACTCCGCAGCCCGAGTAGCCCAGCACCACAGCCGATTACGGTGATTGCGTGCCGATCACGTTCGCCCATCCCGTCGCGGTGCTGCCCTTCGCTCGATATCTCCCCCTTCCCGCACTCGTCGCGGGATCCATCGCCCCCGACGTCATCTACTACCTGCCCGGTCCCCTGTCCGGCACCACAACCCACTCGGTTGTCGGCGTTCTGTGCTGGGACCTGCTGATCGGCCTGGTGCTACTCGTCGCTTTCCGGCTTTCCGCCGGCCCGGCCTCGGCGCTTCTCGGCCTGGCGCCCGCCTCGTCCCCTGATCCCAGATCAGCGGGGCTCGCGGCGGTTTCGACGGTCACCGCCCTGGTACTCGGTGCCGCGACACACGTGGTCTGGGATTCTTTCACTCAGACAACAGGTTTCGTGGTCCAGCACTCGGCTCTGTTGCGGACGTCGGTCATCGAGCCGCACAAGACCTACAACGTCCTCGGCTATCTCTCCTCTCTCGCCGGAACGGTGGTCCTCACCTACCTCGTGGTGCGCCGCACCCGGCGCAAGGTTCGCCCACCCACGTGGACGCACCGGGCCGTCGTCGCCGTGCTGCTCGCCGCGCCGGTCATCGGTGCGGCACTCGCCGTCGACGACCCGGTCACCCGGGTCAGTACCTACGACCTGATCCGACACACGATCGTCGGTGCGGCTCGGGCGACGGTTGTCGCCTGGGCCGCCTACGCCGCGCTCTGGCACCTCGGCACAGGTCGCGTGCGCTCACCGCGGCGAGCGGACGCTGCGGAAGGTGAGCGCGACCAGGAAGGTCAGGGCGGCGATGACTGCGGCTGCCGCGAAGGCGGCGGTCATGCCGCCGACCAGGGCGTGGGTCGGTGAACCGCCCGCGTCGCGCGCGGCGGTGCCGAAGATCGTCACCAGGATCGCCAAGCCCAGCGCGCCGCCGGTCTGCTGCATGGCCTGCAGGGCGCCGCCCGCCGCACCCGCCTCGTCGGGCGAGACCGTGGACATGATGATCACGTTCAGCGGCGAGAACGCCAGCCCGATACCGCAGCCCATCGCGACCATCGCCACGAACAGCAGGGGGAAGTAGCCGGAGTCCTCCGAAAGCCTGGTCAGTAGCACGAGTCCGGTGACCATGGCGACGGCGCCGGTCAACGTCACCGGCTTGGGGCCGAAACGCGCCAGCAGCCGCGGGATCAGTCGGATCATCGCGAACATCAGCACCGCCGTCGGCAGGAACGCGAAACCTGTTGCCAACGAACTCATCCCCAGCACATCTTGCAGATACTGGGTGAGGAAGAAGAACATCGACATGCCTGCCATCGGCCCGAGGAACATGTTCAGATAGCCGGCGGCGCGGTTGCGATCGGCGAACAGGTGCAGGGGCAGAAGTGGTTGTGGCGCACGCAGTTCGATCGCTATGAAGGCGGCCAGCAAGGCCGCCCCGATCGCGAGCCAGATATCGGTGCCCGCCGCGCCCCAACCGTGCGAGGCGGCACTGATGAAACCGTAGACCAGGGCGGCCACGCCCGCGGTCGCCGTCACCGCGCCCGGCAGGTCGAGCCGAGCGGCGCGACGCGGCAAATCAGGCAGGTACCGCAGTGCGAGTACCGCGATGACCAGGCCGAACGGCACATTGATGAACAGCACCGAGCGCCAGCCGAACCATTCCGTGAGCAACCCGCCGACGATCAAGCCGATCGCGAAACCGGCGCTCGACATGCCGGAGAACAGAGCGAGCACTCGAATCCGCACCTTGGGCTCGGTGAACGTAGTAGTCAGCAGCGCAAGGGTATTGGGACCGGCCATTGCCCCGCCGATGCCCTGGAGCACGCGGGCCGCGAGCAACCATCCAGCCGAAGGCGCCAGCCCGCCGGCCAGCGAGGCGAGGGTGAACAGCAGCGCGCCCGCGATGAAAATCCGGCGCCTGCCGAACAGGTCGCCGGCTCGACCTCCGAGCAGCAGCAGGCCACCGAAGACCAGCGTGTAGGAGTTCATCACCCAGGACAGGCCGGTTGCACTGAACTCGAGATCGGCCCTGATGTGCGGCAGCGCCACATTCATCACGGTGATGTCGAGGATGATCATGAGCTGACAGGTCAGCAAAGTGACCAGGACGAGCCGTGGCCGAACCCGGTCCACCTGGGGTTTTTCCAAGAAAGTGGTGGTAGTCAAGAACGCTCCATCAGAAAGGAACTCAAACGGAGAGAGTCTCCGTTTATGACAGAGCTAGCATAGGGAGAAAGTCTCCGGTTCCGCAAGACTAAACGGAGACTTCATCCGTTTCCAGTGGAGGATCTTGTGGACGCACCGTCGCGGCCGATGCGCGCCGACGCACGCCGCAATTACGAGCGCATCGTCGACTGCGCCCGCGACGCGTTCGCCGAGCACGGCACCGACGCACCGCTGGACGACATCGCGCGACGCGCGGGGGTCGGTCCCGGAACGCTGTATCGCCACTTCCCGAATCGCACCACGCTGATGGAAGCGGTGTATCGCGCCAATATCGAGACACTCGCCGCGCGGGCAGACGAACTACGCCGAACGCACGCCCCCCTCGACGCGTTCGACGCCTGGTTCGGCGAGCTGGTCACCTACATTCTTGAAAAGCACGGCCTGGCAACCACTCTCAAAGCCGCCATCGACCGGACCTCGGACACTTTCGCCGCCTGCTCCGCCCTGCTGGCCGAGGCCGCGGGCAGCGTTCTGATCCCGGTGCAGGAGGCAGGCGAGATCCGCCCCGAGGTGAGCCCCCGCGACATCCTGCGCCTCGGCCACGGCATCGGCGCGGGCTGCCAGGCCGCCCCGGAGTCCGCCCCACTGCTCACCGACGTGGCGCTGGCCGGCCTTCGCGCCCAGCGCTAGTGGCGCTCAGGCCAGGTCTTCGATTTTCGCCGCCAGTTCGGCGCCGGTGAGCGGCTCGCGGGCGATGACGGCGATGGTGTCGTCGCCGGCGATCGTGCCGACGATGTAGGGCAGGGCGGCGCGGTCGAGGGCGCTGGCCAGGAAGTGGGCGGCGCCGGGCGGGGTGCGCAGGACGGCGAGGTTGCCGCTGGCGTCGGTGGAGACGAGCAGGTCACCGAGAAGTTTGGACAGGCGGCCGGTGCCGCCGGTGACCCCACGCACGGGGCTGCCGTCCTCAGGGACGATGTAGACGCCCGCGCCACCGTCGGCCGCGCGCAGTTTCACCGCGCCGAGTTCGTCGAGGTCACGCGACAGAGTGGCCTGGGTGGTCTCGATCCCCTCGGCCGACAGCAGCGCGGCGAGTTCGGTCTGACTGCGGACCGAATGCGAGGTCAGCAGTTCGATGATGCGTGACTGGCGGCCGGCGCGGGTGCGAGCGATCGCGGGCGAGCCCTTTTCGGGCGCGCTCATCGCCCAGCCTCCACGCCGGCCCCGGTTCGCGGTCTCACGCGGCGGCTTTCGCGAGCAGCCACACCAGCAGCGCCTTCTGCGCGTGCAGGCGATTCTCGGCTTCGTCCCAGACCACACTGTGCCCACCGTCGAGCACCTCGTCGGTGATCTCTTCGCCCCGGTGCGCCGGAAGACAGTGCAGCACAATCACTTCCGGAGTCGCGTGGGCGAGCAGCTCGGTGTTCAGCTGGAACGGGCGGAACGGGCCGACGCGGTCGAGACCGTCGTTCTCCTGGCCCATGGAGGTCCACGTGTCGGTGACCAGCACGTCGGCACCGGTGGCACCGACCACCGGGTCACCCGTGACCGACACGGTCGCACCGGTTTCCGCGGCCCGCTTGGCGGCGGCGTCGAGGATCCACGGCAGCGGTTCGAATCCGGCGGGCGCGGCCACGGTCACGTTCATGCCCGCCGTCACGCCACCGAGCAACAGCGAGTGCGCCATATTGTTGGCGCCGTCGCCGAAGTAGGTGAGGTTCAGCCCGGCGAGCGAGCCCTTGCGCTCGCCGATCGTCTGCAGATCGGCGAGCACCTGACAAGGGTGGAACTCGTTGGACAGCGCGTTCACCACGGGAACCGTCGCGGTGACGGCCATCTCGTCGAGACGGGACTGTTCGAAGGTCCGCCACACGATGGCATCGACGTAGCGCGAGAGCACGCTGCCGGTGTCGCCGAGGGTCTCCTCACGACCCAGCTGGGTATCGCGACCGTCGACGACCACCGCATGCCCGCCGAGCTGAGCGATGCCCAGCTCGAACGAGAAGCGGGTGCGGGTGGAGTTCTTCTCGAAGATCACCCCGACTCCGCGCGGGCCGTCTAGCGGCCGGTGCGCGAAGGGGTCCTTCTTCAATTCGGCGGCGATGGCGAGGATCTCGGCCTGTTCGGCCTGCGTCACATCGTCGTCGCGCAAGAAATGACGCAGGGTCACTTGGTCGCTCCCTTAGCATCGGCGGCGGCCTTGTCGAGGATCTCGGGCAGGTCGGCGACGAAATTGTCGGCCTGGGTTTCGGTGAGCACCAGGGGTGGCGCCAACCGGATCACGTCGGGCTTGGCGGGGTTCAGCAGGTAGCCGGCCTCGCGCGCCCGTTCGTCGACGTAGGCGGAGATGTCGTTCTTCAGCACGATGCCGATGAGCAGACCCGCACCGCGCACGTGGTCGATCTCCGGATGCTCGAGCAACGCGATGCCGTCGCTGAGCTTCTTGCCCACCCACTCCACGTGGGTCAGCAGGTTGTCGGAGTCGATCGTGCGCAGCACGGCCAAAGCCGCTGCGGCACAGACGGGATTGCCGCCGAAGGTGGTGCCGTGCAGACCCGGCGTGAGCAGTTCGGCGGCGCGGCCCTGGGCCAGCACCGCGCCGATCGGCAGGCCGCCGCCGAGCCCCTTGGCCAGGGTGATCGCGTCGGGCACGATGCCCGCCGCCTGGTGCGCGAAAAATGTTCCGGTGCGCCCGATTCCGGTCTGGACCTCATCGAGGATCAGCAGCGCCCCGGCCCTGGACGTGATCTCCCGCGCCTTGGCGAGATAGTCGAACGGCGGGACGACCACACCGCTCTCCCCCATCATCGGTTCGAGGAACACCGCGGCGGTGTCGGAATCGACCACGGCCTCGAGCGCGGCGGCGTCACCGTAGGGCACGTGCACGACGCCGGGCGGCATCGGCTCGAACGGTGTCCGCTTGGCAGGCTGACCGGTCAGGGCGAGCGCGCCCATGGTGCGTCCGTGGAACGCCTCCTCGGCGGCGACGATCTTGGACCGCCCGGTGAGCCGCGCGATCTTGAACGCGGCCTCGTTGGCCTCGGTGCCGGAGTTGCAGAAGAACGCCTTGCCCTCACCGTCGCCGAAGTGGGCCAGGAGCTTCTCGGCCAGCTCGATCACGGGCTCGCTGGCGTACAGGTTCGACACGTGGCCTAGCGTGCCCAGTTGCTGGGTGACCGCTTCCAGGATGGCGGGGTGGGCGTGGCCGAGGCTGTTGACCGCGATGCCACCGAGGAAGTCGATGTAGCGCTTGCCATCGGCGTCGTAGAGCACCGCACCGGCGCCGCGCACCAGCGCGACCTTCGGCGTGCCGTAGTTGTCCATCATCGCGGCCGACCACCGCTGCTGCAGCATCTCTGTTTCGCTCATGATTGCGTTCCATCCGGCGACCCGGCAGGGGTCACCATGGTTCCGATTCCTTCTCCGGTGAACAGCTCCAGTAGTACCGAATGCGGGACGCGCCCGTCGATCACGTGGGCACTGGGGACCCCGCCGAGCACGGCGCGCAGACACGCTTCCATCTTCGGCACCATGCCCGCATCCAGGCGCGGCAGCAACTTCGCCAACGCGTCGGCGTCGATCCGGCTGGTCAGCGAGGAGCGGTCCGGCCAGTCGGTGTAGAGGCCCTCGACATCGGTGAGCACGACGAGTTTCTCGGCGCCGATGCCCTCGGCCAGCGCGGCGGCGGCGGTGTCGGCGTTGATGTTGTGCACCACGCCGTCGGCGTCGGGGGCGATGGTGGAGACCACCGGGATGCGGCCCGCGTCGATCAGGTCGAGCACGGCGCCGGGGTTGACCTCGGTGACGTCGCCGACCAGGCCGATGTCGGTGGCGACGCCCGCCACGGCGACGGTGCGCCGGGTGGCGGTGAACAGGTGCGCGTCCTCACCGGAGATGCCGACCGCGTACGGGCCGTGCGCGTTGATGAGCCCGACGAGCTCACGGCCCACCTGACCGAACAGCACCATCCGGACCACGTCCATCACCTCGGGGGTGGTGACGCGGAAGCCGCCGCGGAATTCGCCTTCCATGCCGAGCCTTTTCAGCATGGCGTTGATCTGCGGGCCACCGCCGTGCACGACTACGGGATGCACGCCGACGGTGCGCAGGAAGGCCATGTCGGCGGCGAAGGCCGACTTGAGTTCGTCGTCGACCATGGCGTTGCCGCCGTACTTCACGACCACGATCTTGTCGCGGAACTTCTGCAGCCACGGCAGCGCATCGGCGAGCACGTGCGCCTTGTCCAGCGCCGAAAGAGTGTGCACCACACTGTTACTCATGAGCTGTACGCCGAGTTCTCTTCGACGTAGGCGTGCGAGAGGTCGGTGGTGCGCACCATCGCGGTGCCCTCCCCCACATTGAGCTCGATCAGCACGTCGACGTCCTCGCCGGACAGGTCGACCTCGCGGGCGCCGGGCGCGCCGACACTGTCGACGCAGACCGGATTGCCGTTGAACGACACCGCGATCCGGTTCGGGTCGAGGGTCACCGGTGCGATGCCGACGGCGGCGAGCACGCGACCCCAGTTCGGGTCGGAGCCGAACAGCGCGGTCTTGACCAGACTGTCGCGGGCGACCGCGCGGGCGACGGTGAGCGCCTCGTCCTCGGAGGCTGCGCCGGTGACGGTGACCTGGACCCGCTTGGTGACGCCCTCGGCGTCGGCCATCAGCTGCGCGGCCAGGTCGTCACACACGGTGAACACCGCGGCGTCGAGATCCTCCTGCGCGGGCGCGACGCCGCTGGCGCCGTTGGCCAGCAGCAGCACGGTGTCGTTGGTGGAGCAGGAACCGTCGACGTCGAGCCGGTCGAAGGTGTATTTCGTGGCCTTGCGCAGGGCGGAATCGAGCTGCTCGGGTGTGGCCACGGCGTCGGTCGTGAGCACGACGAGCATGGTGGCCAGCGACGGCGCGAGCATGCCCGCGCCCTTGGCCATGCCGCCCACATTCCACTTGTCCTCGCTGTGGAATGCAGACTCCTTCGGCACGGTGTCGGTGGTCATGATGGCGTGGGCGGCGTCGGAGCCGCCCGACATGCCGCCGCCCATCTCGTGCACGATCTCGGTGATCGCCGGGACGAGCTTGTCCATCGGCAGGCGGTCACCGATGAGACCGGTGGAGCAGACCGCGATCTCGCCCGCACCGGTCTCGGTGCCCCAATTGCTCAGTGCCGCGGCGAGTTCCTCGGCGGTCTTGTGGGTGTCCTGGAAACCGCCGTGGCCGGTGCAGGCGTTCGCGCCACCGGAGTTCAGGATCACCGCGCGCAGATGACCGGTCTTCAGCACCTGCTGCGACCACAGCACCGGCGCGGCCTTGACCTGGTTGCTGGTGAAGACACCGGCCGCCGCGTATTCGGGGCCCTCGTTGAGCACCAGCGCGAGGTCGGGCTTGCCGCTGGCCTTGATACCGGCCGCGATGCCCGCCGCGCGGAATCCCAGTGGCGCGGTGACGCCCTGGGTGTGGATCAGTTTGCCGTGGTCCGGGGTCTGCGGATCAGGGGTCGTCACGGTGCCACTCCTACGGTGGAAAGTCCTGCGGTCTCGTCGAATCCGACGGCCAGATTCATCGATTGCACCGCGGCGCCCGCGGTGCCCTTGGTCAAGTTGTCGATCGCGCCGATCACCACGAGCAGACCCGCGTCGACGTCGACGGTGACCTGCAGGGTGATGGCGTTGGATCCGAGCACCGAACCGGTTTGCGGCAGTACGCCTTCGGGCAGCAGGTGCACGAAAGGTTCTTCGGCATAAGCTTTTTCGTAGACGGCACGCGCCTGCGCGGCATCGACCTTCGTCGGTGCGGTGCAGGTGGCCAGGATGCCGCGCGGCATCGGGGCCAGCACCGGTGTGAACGACACCGAGACATCCACGCCGCCTGCGGCTTTCAGGTTCTGCGCGATCTCGGGGGTGTGCCGGTGCGCGCCCGCGATGCCGTAGGCCCGGACACTGCCCATCACTTCGGACCCGAGCAGGCCGACATCGAGTTTGCGACCGGCACCCGAAGTACCGCTCACCGCAACGACATTCACCGCGGGCTCGATGATCCCGGCGGCGATCGCCGGGGCCAGCGCCACACTCGACACGGTCGGGTAGCAGCCGGGCACGGCGATCCGCCGGGCACCGGTGAGCTTCGCCCGGCCGCCGGGCAGTTCGGGCAGGCCGTAGGGCCAGCTGCCCGCATGGGGGCTGCCGTAGTACTTCTCCCAGGCGGCCGCGTCGGTGAGCCGGTAGTCGGCGCCGCAGTCGATGATGACGGTCTCGTCGGGCAGGGCTGCCGCGATGGCGCCGGACTGACCGTGTGGGAGGCCGAGGAACACGATGTCGTGACCGGCCAGGACCTCGGGAGTGGTCTCCTCGAGAATCCGGTCCGCCAGGGGCAGCAGATGCGGCTGCAGCGCGCCCAGTGCGGTACCCGCGTTGGAACCGGCGGTCAGCGCCCCGATCGCGAGGCGCCCCGCTCGGTATTCGGGATGACCGAGCAGTAGACGCAACACTTCGCCACCGGCGTATCCACTCGCACCGGCAACCGCCACCCGCAACACGGGTCCTCCCGACGTATCGACCATGTGATGATTATGCACGACTATGCAAGCTCATTCATGAGCGGGTGTGACCGACTTCGCCTCCGACGACCCGATCAGGCGTGCGACCAGCGGAAACACCAGAACGGTCGTCGCGCCCGCCGCGACCAGGATCGAGGCGACCTCGGCGGTCAGCAAGCCCGTTTGGGTGGCCACCTGGGTCACCGCGACGATGATCGGCAGGCCCGTCGCGGCAAAGAGCGCCAATTCGACGCGTTCCCGTGCGGTTGGCAGGGTGTCCGCGCGCGGCACGAACCGCTCACTCAGCCAGACGGGCAACCCGCGGGCGATCGCGATGGTGACCACGAACCACAACCACAGTGCCGGATTCCGGCCGACCGCCGCCACATCGATGCCCATGCCCGACACCACGAAGAACACCGGGATCAGCAACCCGTACCCGATGGCCTCGAGCGAGGAGTCCACATCCGGATGCCCCGCCGCGATGAGCCGCCGCAGAATCATGCCCGCGGCGAACGCGCCGAGAACCACGTCCAGATCGAAGACCTCGGCGACCACCATCAGCACCAACAGCAGCAGCACCACCCCGCGCACGGGCAGCTGCGACGTGCCACCGCCCAGCTTGGCCAGCCCGGCGCCCAGATCCGGCATGCGATCGAACATCCGCACCGGCACGAATCCGACCACCACGGCCGCCACCACGAACATCACGACGACCACCACCGCGCTGCCCGCATCGCGACTGGTGAGCAGCACCGACATCGCCACGATGGGCCCCAGCTCGCCCACCGCGCCGTGCGTCATCACCGCCCGGCCCAGCCGCGAGTCGAGGATTCCCGCCTGCTTCAGAATCGGCAGCAGGGTGCCGAGCGCGGTGGAGGTCAACGCGATCGCGACCGCGATGCGGGTGCCGTTGGAGGTGTCCGTCGCCACCATGACGATCACGAACGCGAACAGCAGACACACGATCCACACCACCCACGCCGTCCGCCCGGAGCGGCCGCGCAGCAACCGCGGATCGAGCTCGTAGCCCGCCAGCAGGAACAGCATCCCCAGGCCCAACTCGCTGACCAGGTCGACCCCGCCCGCGCTGCTCGCCCACCCGAGCACGTGCGGTCCGACCACCGCTCCGGCCACCAGCAGGATCACCACATCCGGCAGATACCCGCGCACCAGCCGCGACAGCAGCGGTGCGACCACCGCGATGAGCGCGATCCAGAACAGCGAGACGATCGGCGAGGGATCGCCGACACCCTCGGAAGCGAGCAGATCCATGCAGGTCATCGTGGCACAGCGGCATGCCCGATCCCCGAAACCGCGCGCGGGCGATCGGTCACACCACCGCGCGCGCAGGGATGACTCAGTGCTTGCGGACGACGGTTTCGCCCGCGCCCGGTTTCCAGACGGTGATGTCGAGGTGGTCGTCGTTGGTTTCGACGGTGGAGGCGCCGGTGAGGTCGGCGACGTAGAAATGGTCGAATTTCTCGCCGCGGATGTCGAAACCGCTGTCGTCGAAGAGCTTTTGGGCGAAGCGGGCGTGGACGGTTTCGTCCTTCAGGTCGGTGACGGTGCCGAAGAGTTTCGCGTCGCCGTCGGAGACCATGGTGTCGACGGTGGCGGTGTGCAGGCAGAAGCGTGGGTCACGCGCGAGATCGTCGAATTTTCGGGTATCGGGCATGCCGGCCAGGACCAGCATGTCTTCGAAGACCATCGGCTCGATCGGGCTGATGCGTGGCGATCCGTCGGCGCGCAGGGTGCCGAGCATGCACAGTTTGCCGGTGGCCTGGTGTCTGCGCTGGAACAAGGCCGCGATGCTCGGTGCTTCTTCGGTGAACTGGCTCCACGTGGTCATATCTCGTACGGTACGACCCAACCTTGACATCTTGTGTCAGGTTTCGCGGCTAGTCTCCGAATATGCGAGCGAGCAGGTTGGTGCAGTTGCTGCTGCTGTTACAAGCGGGCGGCGGCGCGACCGCGAGCGAGTTGGCACGCGAGCTCGAGGTGTCGGTACGCACGGTGTATCGGGACGTGGAAGCACTCTCGGCGGCAGGAGTTCCGGTGTACAGCGAGCCGGGGCGCGGCGGCGGTGTCCGGCTGATCGACGGCTACCGCACCCGGCTCACCGGCCTCACCTCCGACGAAGCCGACGCCGTCCTGCTCGCCGGCCTCCCCGGCGCCGCCGCCGACCTCGGCCTGGGGACCGTGCTGGCCACCGCCCAGCTGAAAATGCTCGCCGCCCTGCCACCGGAACTCCGCGGCCGGGCGACCCGCATCGCCGAACGGGTCCACATCGACATGCCCGGCTGGTTCCAGCGCCCCGACGACACCCCCACCCTGGCCACGGTGGCCGACGCCCTCTGGCACGACCGCCGCCTCGCGATCACCTACCGCCGCCGCGATCGCACGGTGGAACGGACCCTCGACCCACTCGGCCTGGTCATGAAGGCAGGCACCTGGTATCTGATCGCCCGCGAACACACCGACATCCGCTCGTACCGGGCGAGCCGCATCGCCACCGCCGTCCACACCGGCGAATCATTCATCCGCCCAGCGCCTTTCGATCTGGCCGAGCACTGGCAGTCCGCCTCCGAGGAGTTCGCCCGATCCATGCTGCGCGTAAGCGCACACTGCCGGATCTCCATCGACCACCTGAGCCTGCTGCGCCTCATGAACGACCCCGCCGCCGTCCGCGAAGCCCTCGCCTCGACGGGCACCCCCGACGCGGACGGCTGGGCCGACATCACCATCCCCGCCGAGTCCTACGAAGTCCTGGCCCACGCCCTGCTCCCCCTCGGTGCACACATCGAAGTCCTCACCCCACCCGAGCTCCGCGCGAGCATGACCGCCATCGCCGCAGCCATGCTCGCCCGCTACCGGCGACCGACGGCGACCTAGGCACCCGAGCACCGCGAAACCTACGCCGACGTCGAGGTGCCCGGCCGGCTGAACTCGACGCAGTCAGGGCACTCGTCGACGATCGGGTGAGTACAGCGCAGCACGTGACCGAGGAAGTCGATGGTTCGGGTGAGGTCGTCGACGTGCGCTCGCAGTTCGGCTTGCTTGTCGGCGAAGAGCGCTACCCGCCGGGCCCTCGACCTCGTATCGAAAAGATCTTTGATCTGCGCCAGGGACAGCCCCGCTCGTTGACAGAGCTGGACGAGGCGGGCCTGAACGATCAGTGCGCCGTTGTAGATCCGTTGCCCGCCGGGCGCGCGGGGCGGAACCAGGACACCGGCGTCCTCCCAGTGGCGCAGGACATGAGCGGCGACGCCCAATTCGGCGGCGGCGTCACCGATGCGGCGCAGCCCGTCGGCATGCGGCATATTCACCCCTTTACTTCAGGTCGACCTGAAGTTTTAGCGTACTTCGCATGGGACACAACGACAATCGGACTCCATTGATCGACTCGATCGCGACACCGGACTTGTGGCGCTGTTGCCGATCCGTGGGATCGGCGGTGACGGGCGCTCTGCGGCCACGACAACCCGACCGCAGGTTCCTGGCCTCGTTGCCCGATCACGACCTACCACGCGGCACAACGACGGTCGAGCTGACAGTTCTGGCGCAGAACGCCAAGAGTGTGCCGACGGCAGCGATCGTCGAAGGCATGTTCGCCCCGCGACGGATCGATTCCGCGATGACGGCTTTCGTGGTCCGGCATCCGAAGGCGACCTTTCTCGTGGACCCGGGCATCTGCGTCGACGTCCACGACCGGGCGGTGGTGGAACTCCCCCGGATATTGCGGCTCGCGGTGACGCCTCCGAAGGACGTACTCGACATCCGCGAGTCACTGCATCGCAGTGGAATCGAGGCGAACGCCCTCGACTTCGCGCTGCCGACACATCTGCACTGGGACCATATCGCCGGCCTGCTCGATCTCCCCGGGCTGGCACTGCGCCTGCATCGACCGGAGCACGCGTGGGCGATGGAGGGTCCGGTGGCGCCGGTCGGCGGCGTGCGGCGAGCCGTTCGCGAACGACCTCTCGATGTCTACGATCTGGACGGTCCACCCGTTCTCACCTTCGCCCACAGCCACGATCTCTTCGGGGACGGCGCGGTGGTCCTCGTCGACCTGTCCGGCCACACCCCGGGCAGCATCGGTGTGCTCTTACGCACCGAACACGGTCCGGTCCTGCTCGCGGGGGACGCGATCTGGCACAACCTCCAGACCGAGGAGCTACGGCAGAAGTCCGGCTATCCCGGCATGCTGGCCGACAACAACCGCACCGAGACCTGGCGTACTGTCCACCGGCTGCACGCGATCCGCGGCGCGGTTCGCATCATTCCCAGTCACGACCATCGGGCGGCGTGCGCGTGGCACGAGGACTCGCGAGCACTGCGGTCGAGGCAGCTGTGACCTCACGACTTCCAGTCGAGAATCTCTGCCATGGAACGCAACTGGGTCGAGGTGGGGGTCAGGCGTAGGGCCGTGTTGCGGAGGGTGACCAGGGGGCGCGCGGACAGCTGGGCGATGGTGCCGATCCGGGCGGAGCGGGCGGTGATCATCTGGGTTCGGGGGCGGCGCTCTCGGTCGTAGCGGGCGAGGCCGTCCGGCTCGCCCGCCGAGCGGGCCAGGATCACCGCGTCTTCCAGGGCCTGGCAGCCGCCCTGGCCGAGGTTCGGCGTCATCGCGTGGGCGGCGTCGCCGAGGAGGGCGATGCGGCCGGCGGTGAAGGTCGGTAGCGCCGGTAGGTCATAGATGTCGTTGTGCAGCACCGTGTTCTGGTCCGCGGCGGCGAGGAGGGCCGGGATCGGGTGGTGCCAGTTGTCGAAGCGGTCGCGCACTTCGGCGAGGCTGCCGGGGGCGTTCTCGGGGGCGTCGTAGACGGCGAAGCAGTAGACGCGACCGTCCGCGAGCGGGGCCATGCCGAACCGTGCGCCGCGACCCCAGGTTTCACCGAATTCGGTGAGCGGCTCGTCGATGTCGACCACCGCGCGCCAGGCGGTGTAGCCGGCGTAGCGTGGCGCGACTTCGCCGCACACCGCACGCCGGACGACGCTGCGAATGCCGTCGGCACCCACGACCAGGTCGGCGGAGGAGGTGCCCGAGGAGTGCACGACCGCGCCGTCGGTCGTCGCCTCGCGCACCGAGATCCCGGTGCGCACAATCCCTTCCGGAAGCGCCGCGCGCAGAATGTCCAGCAGCCGGGCGCGGTGGATCACGACCGGCGCACCGAATCGCTCGCGCAGGGTCGCCACATCGGTGCGTGCGAGCCATCGCCCACGGTCGTCCCTGATTCCGGCCGACACCTCCGCCAGACCCTGCGCACGGACCGTGTCACCCACACCGAGGGCATCCAGCGCCCGTAAGGCATTGGACCACAGGGAAATCCCGGATCCCACGTCGGCGATTTCCGGCGCCCGTTCCAGTACCTGAACCGACCACCCCTTCCGAACGAGCGCGAGCGCCGCGGCCGTTCCGCCGATTCCGCCACCGACGACGATTGCTGTGGACATCGCACACTCCCTCGTTTCGAGTACGACACGAACGGCGTCCGCACGCAGGCGCGCTCGGCGCTGTTCGGCGAGTCGCAGACGACGCCCATTCTTGCCGAGTCGGTGCATCGTGGGCACCAGCGGCTGCGCGCCCGGCAGGTCCCGACTTCGTCCGGGCCGGTCGCGGATCCGTGCTCGGCCCAACACGAAGCCGGGCTGCCCCGTGGGGACAGCCCGGCTTCGCGGTAGGTGTCAGACGATCGAGAACAACAGGGCCGCGACCGCGAAACTGACCACCGACAGAATGGTTTCGAGAACCGTCCAGGTCTGCAGTGTCTGCTTCACCGTCATGTTGAAGTACTTCGCGATGATCCAGAAGCCGCCGTCGTTGACGTGGCTGAGGATGATCGAGCCCGCCGCGATCGCCATGGCGATCAGCGCGATCGACATCTGCGAGTAGCCCTGCTCGGCCACCAGCGGCGCGACGATGCCGCCGGTGGTGACGATGGCGACCGTGGCCGAACCCTGGGCGATGCGCAGTCCGCAGCTGATCAGGTAGGCGAGCACGATGATCGGCAGTCCCGCCGCCGACATCGTATCGGCCAGGGCCGTGCCGATGCCGGTGGCCGAGATGACCTTGCCGAAGAAGGCGCCTGCGCCGACCACCAGCAACACCATGCCGACCGGCTTGAGCGACTCGGCGGTGATGGTGCTCAGTTCCTGCACCGTCGAGCCGCGCCGGATCCCGAGGAGATAGAACGCGACGAGCACGGTGATGAGCAGCGCGACCGCCGGGGTGCCGAAGAAGGTGAGCACCTGCAGCAGCGTCGAATCCTTGTCCAGCAGCTGGTAGCCGAATGTGGCGCCCAGGATCAAGACCAGCGGGATCGCGATGATGCCGCCGATCAGCGCGACCGAGGGCGGCGATTTCGTGAGCACCGCGGTCCCACCCGAACCGTCGGCCTGCTCGGGCTCGGGCTCGGGCTCGGGCTCCAACGGAACGAACTCCTCGGGCACCGACACCTGCACGCGCTTACCGATATAGCTGCCCCACACGATGCCCGCGGCGATGAAACCCGGAATGCCACAGACGAAGCCCATGAGAATCAGCCAGCCCAGGCTCACCCCGAGCAGCCCACCGAGCGCGACGGGGCCGGGGTGCGGCGGCAGGAAGGCGTGTGTCATCGACAGACCGGCGAGCATCGGCATGGCGTAGAGGACCAGCGATCGCCCGCCGCGCTTGGCCGCGACATAGACCAGTGGCGCGAGCACGAAGATGCCGATGTCGAAGAACACCGGGATGCCGAAGATGAGCCCGAGCAGGCCCATCGCGACCGGAGCGCCCTTCTCGCCGAACATCTTCAGCAGTTTGTCGGTGAGAACATCGGCGCCACCGGATCTTTCGAGGATCGCGCCGAGCACGGTTCCCAGACCGATGATCACCGCGATGTGACCGAGGATGCCACCGAAGCCTGTTTCCAGCAGTGACTCACCGGCTTTCAGCGGTGTGCCGACGATCTGGGAGATCGGCAGCCCGGCGGCCAGCGCCAGCAGGAGTCCGGTCAGCAGCAGCGCGACGAACGGCTCCAGTTTGACCTTGATGATGGCGATGAGTAGGACAGCGATCGCGAGACCGCACAGCACCAGCAACCCGGGGGTGGTGGTGCGCAACCAGTCGATGGTGGCGCCCATGGAAAACCTCTCAATCCAGCGAATGAACGAAATGCGCGGCTTTGGAGCCGATGTGGGACCAGCGCGCGGCCTCGACGTCGGCCGGGGCGACCACTTCGGTGCCCGCGGTAACGGCGATCGCGCCCGCTCGGAGGAAATCGCGGGCGTTGTGGGAATTGACGCCGCCGGAGGGGATCAGGAACATGTGCGGGAACGGCCCGAGCAGATCCTTGAAGTACTGCGGGCCGAGCGCGCGAGCCGGGAAGATCTTCACCGCCGCCGCCCCCAGCTCCGCCGCGGCGAGCACCTCCGACGGCGTGAACGCGCCCATGATCACCGGAATCGTGTGTGCCGCTGCCACTTCGGCGACCTCGGGGCGCAGCGCGGGCGTCACCAGGAAGCGGGCGCCGACCTCGATGGCCGCTTCGGCCTGCGCACGGGTGGTGACGGTGCCGACCCCGATCACGGCGTCGGTGACCGCGCTCGCCTTGCTGATCGCGTCGAGCACACCGAGAGTGGTGAAGGTCAGTTCGACCGCGCGAAGACCGGCGCCGGCGAGCGCTTCGGCCAGCGCGACCGGGTCTGGGATATCGGGGGCGCGGACCACTGCGAGGGCGCGATCCGCGCGGATCACGTCCATGGCCTCCGACGACGAGCTCAGCAACGGGTTCATCGGGTTTCCTCCTTCGTGGGGTCCAGGCGCAGGGAGCGACCGGCACGCACGCCGGTCGCGGTGCCGTTCTCCAGCGCGAATTCACCGTTGACCAGTACGTGCTGGATGCCACGGGCCTGCTGCTGGGGATGCTCGAATGTCGCCGTGTCGTGGATCGTCGCCGGATCGAAGACGACCAGGTCGGCGGCATAACCGGGCCGGACGAGGCCGCGTTCGGCCAGGCGGAGCCGGGCGGCCGGGCGGCCGGTGAGGTGATGCACGCAGTCCTCGAGATCGAGCACACCCAGTTCCCGGACATAGCGCGACAGATAGCGCGGGAAGGTGCCCCAGGCGCGCGGGTGCGGTCGGGCGCCGACGAGCAGTCCGTCGCTGCCGCCCATGTGGCCGGGGTCGACCATGATGGCGCGCACGTTCTCCTCGTGGCCGACGTGCTGCAGGATCGTCGTGGCGAGCTGGTCGCGGCGCAGCAGGTCGAAGAACACCTCCGCCGGGGCGGTGCCGCGCTCGGTCGCGAGCTCGGTGATGGTGCGGCCCACCGTGTCCGCGAGCGCGTCGTCGCCGACGCCGCTGATCTGGATGGTCTCCCATTCGACGGTGACGCCGTGGCAGCCGTCGGAGCCGTTGACGTCGACATCTTCGGTGATCCTGGCGCGCTCGGCCGGATCGTCGAGCCGAGCGAGTGCGGCGTCGGGACCGCCCGACATCGCCCAGCTGGGCAGCAGTGCGGACAGGGTGGTCGAGCCGGGCAGATAGGGGTAGGTGTCGAGGGTGATGTCGCAGCCGTCGGCGCGAGCCGCGGCGAGCATCGCGAGGAATTCCGGTGCGCGGCCGCGGTTCACGCCGAAGTTCATGGTGGCGTGGGTCAGGTGCAGCGCGCAGCCGGTCGCTGTCGCCAGGCCGATCATCTCCGCGTAGGCCTCGAGCGCGCCCGCGCCGTAGGAGCGGGTATGCGGTGCGTAGAAGCCGCCGTAGGACGCGACCACCGAGCACAACGCGGCGAGTTCGCCGGTGTCGGCATACATTCCGGGTGTGTAGGTGAGACCGCTGGACATGCCGACCGCGCCCTGGTCGAACCCCTCGGCCAGCAGCGCGCACATCCGGTCGATCTCGGCGGCGGTGGCGACCCGCTGCTCGCTGCCGACCACGAGCATGCGCAGCGTGCCCTGGGGGACGAGGTAGGCGGCGTTGGGCGTGATGCCCTGATCGAGGCGGTCCAGGTATTGCGCGACGGTGCGCCAGCTGAAGTCGAAGTCCCCCGGGTTACCGTTCCAGCCCGCGATCTGCTTGCGTACCACCGCGAGTGCGGCATCGTCGATCGGCGCGTAGGACAGCCCGTCCTGGCCGATCACCTCGGTGGTGACGCCCTGGGTGATCTTCGGGAAGTGATCGGGATGGGTGAGCAGGTAGAGGTCCGAATGCGCGTGCATGTCGATGAATCCGGGCGCGAGAACCGAACCAGGCTGCACCGGAACGACTCTCGCGCCGGAGTCGACGGTGCCGGGTGGCGCGATGTCGGCGATGCGGCCGTCGCGGACCAGCACATCGCCCCTGGTGCGTGGGGCGCCGGTGCCGTCGACGATGTCGATGTCACGAAAGAGCAGGTGCGTCATGGTCATCCGTCAGAAGTAGGTGCGGATCAGATCGATCACGCGCGGATCGGGCGCGTCGACGCTGTCGATCACCGGGATCAGGCGCCACTTGTCGAATGCGGTGCACGGGTGTGAGAGACCCAGGCGCACGACGGAGCCAACCGGAAGGTCGGCCGCGTCGGCGCCGGGCAACCGCAGGAAGGTGTGCTGATCGTTGAGCGCGGTGACCACCGCGTTCGGTGGAAGAGTGCCGCCGACCACCAGTTGGGGCACCGGCAGACCCTCGTCGAAGGGGAAATCGCGTTTGCCGCCGTCGAGCAGGGCCAGCTCCGGTTCGGGCCGCGAGACCACCCTGGCCCAACCGTGCATGGCGGACCGGAGGCCGGGCTCCTTCGCGGGCGCGGCGAGCGGGGAGATTCCCGCGTAGAAGCCGTCGTCGTGGACAACGTAAGCGCCACTGCGCAGAACCACTGTGGTCGGCACACCGCGCACACCCTCGGGGTCGGCCAGTCCGGCGAGTTCCTCGACCACGAGCTCGGGGTAGGCGCTGCCGCCCGCGGTAACCACCGCCGGGCCCGAATAGGCGCCTGCCGCAACGAGTTCGGTGTGCAGCGCGGCCAGTTCGCGCAAATAGCCGCGCACCGCCGCGACACCCTCGACGCTGCGATCGTGAGCCAGCGCGCCCTCGTAGCCCGCGACTCCGGCCAGGCTCAACCGTTCGCTCGCACCGATGGCGGCGGCGACCGCGTGCGCCTGGGCCCGGGTGCGGGCACCGGTGCGGCCGTGCGGTCCCCCCAGCTCGACCAGCACGCGCACCCGCGAACCCCCGGCGGTCTCGCGCAGGATCTTGTCCATCAGTTCGACGGTGGCGACGCCGTCGGCCCAGCAGTACAACTCGAAGTCGGCGTCGCGTGCGGATTCCGCTGCGGCTCGAGCCAACCCGACCGGGTCGAGCAGGGTATTGGCGAGCATGATCCGGCCGACACCGAACGAGCGCGCGAGCTGCGCCTGCCACGCGGTGGCCACGGTGATCCCCCACGATCCGGCCACGAGCTGCTCGCGCCACAGCTGCGGCGCCATCGTCGTCTTGCCGTGCGGGGCGAGCGCGACGCCCGCCGTGGCGGTCCACTCGGCCATGAGGTCGCGGTTCGCGTCGAGCCTGCCGCGGTCGAGGGTGAGCAACGGCGTCTGCCACTGGTCGAGTCGCGGTGCGCCGGCGAGATATTCGCGCACGGCGCTGCCCCACGCCGCGGGCGGCGCGCTCTTGTCGTGGGGTCCGAGCAACTCGTCGGCGAGGGCGTCCACGACGTCGTTGTCGATGATCACAGCATCCCTTTCTGTCGACCGAGCCCGGGATGGCGGCTCGATCAGTCATATCGAACAAACGTTGCACAGTATGCAACGGTGGTTGCGCTGAATGTTTCTGCTCGTTATTGTGCATCTCGAAGGCAGTGACCGCAAGCACGAAAGGGCGAACAAGGTGACCCAGGCAACATCCACTCCGCCCAGGGCGGTCACTGTCGGCGAGGGGCTGGCCGTGCTGATCGCGGGCGCGGGCCCCCTGGAACTGTCCGCGCGGTTCGATCGGGGCGCGGGCGGCGCGGAGGCCAATGTGGCCGTGGTGCTCGCCCAGCTCGACGTGTCGGCGGCCTGGCTGTCGCGGGTCGGCGACGACGGATTCGGGCGATATCTGGTCGCCGAGCTCAGCGCGCAGGGCGTGGATGTCGCGGCGGTCGCGGTCGACCCGATGCGGCCCACCGGCCTGTACGTCAAGGAACGCGGTGCGGGCTCCGGCCTGGCCAACGATCTGGACGCCGATGCCAGCCGCATGCACTACTACCGCACGGGTTCGGCTGCCAGCGCACTGTCGCCCGCCGATCTCACGGACCGGGCGGGGTTGCTCGAGGGCGCCGATCTCGTGCACTTCACCGGCATCACCTCGGCGCTGTCGGAATCGGCGACCGAACTCACCCGCGCGCTGCTCGCCAGGCCGCGTCGCGCGCTGGTCAGCTTCGACCTGAATTACCGTCCGGCAGTGTGGGGTTCGCGCGTCGACGAGGCCACCGACGAACTCGCCGCGCATCTTCGCGGCGCCGATGTGGCGTTCCTCGGCGCCGACGAGGCCGAGGAGATCTTCGGCACCGGCGAACCGGCCGCCCTGCGCGCGTTGTTTCCCGAACCCGCCCAGCTGATCGTCAAGAACGACAAGCACACCGTCACGGGATTCGACGGCGATTCCTCGATCGAGGTGCCCGCGTTGACACTGGAGATCACCGAGCGCATCGGCGCCGGCGACGCCTTCGCCGGCGGTTATCTCGCCGCCCTGCTGCACGGCGCCGACCTGCGCACCCGGCTTCGATACGGCCATCTGTGCGCGGCGGCAGCGCTGACCGCGACCGGCGATTCGGCGAAACTGCCACCGCCCCAAGATATTCAGCGCCTCGCGCTGCTTCCTGACGATATCTGGGCCACGCTGCGCTATCCGGCGGCACTGGATGAAACGATCAGCGCATGAGTCAAAGCGTGTCGCGGGCCCTGTCCATTCTCATCGCCCTCGGCGAGAACTCGCAGTCCCTCGACGAGTTGGCTGTCCGGCTCGGCGTCCACAAGTCGACGGTGCTGCGCATACTGCAGACCATGCAGGCCGATCGGTTCGTCGTGCGCGACAACGCGCACCGATACTCGCTCGGCACCCGCATGTTCGAATTGGCCAGTCGCGCACTGGAGAACCGTGACGTGCGCACCGTAGCCCGCCGGCATCTGAGTGCGCTGGGCGCGGCCACCGGGCAGACCGTACACCTGGCGGCCTACGAATCGGGCGACGCCGTCTACATCGACAAGGTCGACGCCGAGCAGGCGGTGCGGATGTACTCGCGGATCGGCAGGCCCGCGCCCCTGCACTGCACCGCGGTCGGCAAGGTGCTCGTCGCCGCGCTGCCACGCAGCGAATGGGCGGCAGTGGCAGCCCGATTGGACTACCACCCCTTCACCACCCGTACCCTGCGCACCCCCGAGCAGTACCTGGCCGAACTGAAACTCGTTGCCGCGCAGGGCTTCGCCGAGGACCACGAAGAACACGAGAGCTTCGTCAACTGCGTCGGCGTCGGCGTCCGCGACGGCATCGGCGCCGTCGTCGCCGCCGTGTCGGTCTCCGTTCCCGACGTGCTGCTCGACCATGACCAAGTGCTGGCACTGTTGCCGCAGCTCAGGGCGACGGCCGACGCCATCTCCACCGAACTCGGCTGGGACCCCCGCCGAGACGTCACCGCGAGGAAAGGCTGAACCCATGTCCGACAAGACCGCCGTGCGCACCTCCGACGCCCCGGCACCCGCCCACACCTTCTCCCAGGGTGTGCGCAAGGGCCCGTTCGTCCAGGTGTCCGGCCAGGGACCCGTGGACCCCGAGACCAACGAGTACCTGCATCAGGGCGATGTCGCCGCCCAGACCACGCGCACCCTGATGAACGTCAAGGCGATCATCGACGCGTCCGGCGCCACCTTCGACGATGTGATGATGCTGCGTGTCTACCTCACCAAGCGCGAGGACTTCGCGATCATGAACGAGGCGTACGGCGAGTTCGTCACGAAACACACCAGCAACGGCGTGCTGCCCTCGCGCACCACCGTTTTCACCGGCCTGCCGCGCGCGGAGATGCTGGTCGAGATCGACGCGATCGCCGTCGTAACCGGCTGAGCCACCGCGAATCCCGCCATGTCGTGGACGCCGTCGGCGCATCGTGTTGAGATGGGGTCGCCCCCGCACGGGGGTGTTCACCCCGTTCTACCCGAGGATCAGCCTATGTTCGCCAAGATCGCCCGCCCGCTCGCCGTCGCCGCCCTTGCCCTGTCCGTGACCGGGATCGGCGCCGCAACCGCATCGGCCGCCCCCGCACAGCCGGTCGTCGGCTCGGTGTCGATCTGCACCGGCATCCCGGTCGGGCCCTTCACCATCAGCGTCTGCCTGTAGCCGCTACCCCGAGTTGCCGCTACCCCGAGTTGCGCAGCGCGGTGGCCAGGCCGTTCATGGTGAGCAGGATGCCCCGCTTCACCAGTTCGGAATCGTCACCGCCGCGCAGCCGGGCCAGCAGGTCGACCTGGAGCTGGTTCAGCGGCTCCAGGTAGGGGAAGCGGTTGTGGATCGACTCGGCCAGCGACGGGTTGTCGCTGAGGAGTTCGGCGTGGCCGGTGACCGCGAGGTACATGCGGACGGTGCGGGCGTGTTCGTCGGCGATCATGGCGAAGATCTTCGCGCGCAGTGTTTCGTCGGTGACGAGCTCGGCGTAGCGGGCGGCGATGTCGAGGTCGCTCTTGGCCATCACCTGGGCCAGGTTCGACAGCACGGTATTGAAGAACGGCCACCGCTGGTAGAGGTCGGTGAGACGCGCGAGGCGGGCCGGATCGTCGCCGACCCAGTCTTCGAGCGCGGTACCGGTCCCGTACCAGCCGGGCAGCATGACCCTGGCCTGGCTCCAGGCCATCACCCAGGGGATCGCGCGCAGGTCCGAGACCGAATTGGTGGGTTTACGGGAGGCGGGGCGGCTGCCGATATTGAGGTCGCCGACCTCGGCGACCGGGGTGGATTCGCGGAAGTACTCGACGAAGCCGGGGGTGTCGTGCACCAGGTTCGCGTAGGCGGCGCGAGCGCGGGCGGCGAGGTCGTCGAGGAGTTCGTAGGCCGGTTCGGCGTCGTCGCCGAGACCTTCCACGTCCAGTAGCGTCGACTCCAGGGTGCCCGCGATCAGCGACTCCAGATTGCGGTGTGCCGCACCGGATTCGGAGTACTTCGCGGCGATCACCTCACCCTGTTCGGTCAGTCGCAGCGAACCACGCACAGCGCCCGCGGGCTGCGCCAGGATGGCGTCGTAGCTGCGGCCACCGCCGCGACCGACGGTGCCGCCGCGACCGTGGAACAGCCGCAACCGGATACCCGACTTCCTGGCCACCTCCACCAGGTCCAGTTCCGCGCGGTAGAGCGCCCAGTTCGCGGCGAGATATCCGCCGTCCTTGTTGGAATCGGAGTAGCCGAGCATCACCTCCTGGCGCATGCCCGCCGCCTCGACCAGCTCGCGATAGACCGGAACCTCCAGCACCGCGGCCAGCGTCGACGCACCGGCGCTGAGGTCCTCGATGGTTTCGAACAGTGGAACGATGCCGACGGGACAGCTCGGCGCGGTGTCGGCGGTGCCCGGATCGAGAATGCCGGATTCCTTCAGCAGCAACGCCGCTTCGAGCATGTCACTGACCGAGGTGCACATGCTGATGATGTAGTTCGGGACGGCGGCGGCACCGAAGGTATCGATGACCTCCTTGGCGGCGCCCAGGACCCCGAGTTCCTTGGCGGCGAGTTCGCTCAGCTGCGCGTTCGGCCCGAGAAGTGGTCGGCGCGTGCGCAATTCCGCGGCGAGCAGCTCCACCCGCTGGGCTTCGGACAGGCTCGGATAGTCGGGATGCACGCCCGACCACGCCAGCAGTTCGGTGACCACCTGCTCGTGGACCTCGGAGTTCTGGCGCATGTCCAGGCCCTGCAGGTGGAAACCGAAGGTCTCGATGGCGTGGCGCAGCGCGGCGAGACGGTCGTCGGCGAGCAGTCCGTCGCCGCTGGCGCGCATGGACTCGTCGATCGCGTCGAGGTCGTCGAGGACCGATTGCGGTGTCGGATACGGCGCGGCGCCGGTGTCTAGGCCGTGTTCGGGCAGTTCACCGAGCGCGAGCTCGGCAGTGGCACTGAGCCGGGCCCGAATCGCGTGCAGCGCACGGCGATACGGCTCGTCGGCGAACAGGCCGGGGTCGGGGTAGCCCGCTGCCGCGAGTTCCGCGACCCGGGGTGTCACCTGCACCAGGCGGGCCGATTGCGACAGGGTCTTCTCGAGTTCGACCAGCTCGTCCAGATAGCGGCCGAAGGCGTAGGCGGCGGCCTGCTCGGCGGCGGTGTGCACGACTTCGGCTGTCACGAACGGGTTTCCGTCACGGTCGCCGCCGATCCACGAGCCGGGGCGCAGGATCGGGCGCGGCAGGAGGTCTTCGGCGGGCCAGCGCGTCCGCAGCGCCGCGCGCACCTGCGCGTTGATCGCGGGGATCACGTCGTAGAGGGTCAGGTCGTAGTAGCGCAGACCGACGGAGATCTCGTCCTGGATCCGCAAGCGCGCCAACCGGATCAGCGCCGTGCGCCACAGGGTGAGCACTTCGCGGCGGATCCGCTGTTCGGATTCGTCGAGGCCGGGCTCGCCGGGTTCGAGGCGCCGGCGCAGGCGCATCAGCTCGGTGATCTTGGACTGCACGTCGAAGACGGTGCGCCTGCGGGTTTCGGTCGGATGCGCCGTGATCACCGGGGAGACGAGCGCGTCGGTGAGCAGGTCGGCCACCACGGTGCCGTCCAGGCCGGCCGCGTCGAGTTTGTCGTAGGTGGCGGCCAGGGAGGAGTCCTGGGGCGGCTCGCCCGCCGCCACGTGCACGGCGCGGCGTCGATCACGCTGGATGTCCTCGGCCAGGTTGGCCAGCAGCACGAAGTAGCTGAACGCCCGGATCAGCGGGATCGCGACCTCGGTGGGGGTGCCGTCGAGCATGTCGGCGACGGCGCTGCGCTCGACCTCCTCGCGGCGCACCCGGAACGCCTCGATGCGGACGCGCTCGATCAGGTCGAACACCTCGGGACCTTCGTGGTCGCGGATGGTGTCGCCCAGGATGCCGCCGAGGAAGCGGATGTCCTCGCGCAGCGGCCGGGTAGCTTCGGGTTCCATCTCGATTCGCGATTCGCCCATGGTCGAACAGTATTGCCGCCGGGCCGCGGGCGCGACCCGACGCCGCACCCGCACCGCATGTCGCGCTCAGCCGTGGTGGCGAGCGGTGAAGCGGATCTGATTGCCCCACGGGTCACGGAACGCGCAGTCGCGGCCGTATTGCTGGTTCACGATCTCCTGGGCGACTTCGGCCCCGGCGTCGCGGATGCGGGTGAAGGTGGCGTCGATGTCGTCGGTGGCGAAGATGACGGTGGACTGGGCACCGCTGTCGATGCGCGCGAGCGCGGCCGCCCGGTAGGCGGGGTCGGGGGCCATCTCCGGGACCTCGAGCACGAATTCCAGGTTCTTCTGGTCGACCGGGCCGACCGTCAGCCAGCGCGTGTTGTCGCCGAACGGCATGTCGGTGCGGACCTGCAGGCCGATCAGGTCCCGATAGAAGGTGAGGGCCTGGTCCTGGTCGCCCACGAGCAGCATGACGTGGGTGAGGGAGAGATCTTCGCCGTGGCGCATCCGGTCTCCTCGGGTCGGGCGTCAGCGGTGCGCAGGCGCCTGCGTTCCAGCGTAGCCAGCGAACCTAGAGTTGCCGGATCACCCGCGCCGGATTGCCCGCCGCGAACACCCGGTCGGGCAGATCGCGGGTCACCACGGCACCCGCGCCGACCACCACGTCGTCACCGATGGTCACACCCGGGCACACGATCACCCCGCCACCGAACCAGGCATTGTTCCCGATCCGGATAGGCGCCGCCGATTCCCAGCGCTGCCTGCGCTTTTCGTGATCCTGCATCGGATGCAGCGCGGTGAGCAGCTGACAGCGCGGCCCGATCGAACAGTCGTCGCCGATGATGATCGGCGCGCAGTCGAGCAGGATCGCGTCGTAGTTGAGGAAGCTGTTCGCCCCGATCTCGATCAGGTATCCGTAGTCACACTGGAACCGCGGCATGATCCACGAACCCTCCCCCAGCTTGCCGAGGAGATCACCCAGCAACTCGGTGCGCTGCCCGGTCTCGTCGGGCCCGGTGCGATTGAACTCGTCGCACAACCGTTGTGCCCGTTGCCGTTCGGCCACCAGTTCCGGATCGTTGTCCTTGTACAGCTCCCCGGCCAGCATCCGCTGCTTCTGTTCGCCCACCCCGCCGAGTGTAGGGGTGGGCGAACACGGCGCGTTTCGATCTACTTGGCCGGGTCGACCTCGAAGGTCTCGGCGATGTCGTCGAGGACCGCGTGGGCGCCGGTGAGGCCGACCGAGGTCAGCCAGACCAGGTCGTCGACCGGGGTGACCTTGCCGCGCAGCTGGTTCCACAGCGGGTTGGCCTCGGCGGCCGCCTTGCGCTGTGCGGCGGCGTCCTCGCCGTTGCTGGTGAGGAAGACGTAGTCGGCGTCGGCGTCGAGGAGCCGCTCAGGGCTGAGGGTGATCGAGAAGTCGTTCTTGGGGTCGTCGGACTTGTCGAGCTGGTTCAGACCGGCGTCGGCGAAGATGTCGCCGACAAAGCTGACCCGCTGCATCAGCCGGTCTTCCTTGGGCAGGAAGCGCAGTAGCGACACGGTCGGCGCGTTGCCACCGTTCTTCGCCTTGATCGCCGCCCCGATCTTGGTGGCACGGTCCTGGTATGCCGCCAGCTTGGCCTGCGCCAGGTTCTCCTTGTCGACCGCCTTGGCGAGCAGCAGCAGGTTCTCCTTCCAGGTGGCGCCGGTGGTCTGGCTGAACACGACCGGCACGGTGCCCGAACCGAGCTTGATGCCCTTGAACTGCTCGTACTGCTTCTCGTGGCGCACCTTCGCCGACACGATCAGATCCGGCCGGGCGCCGGCCAGTTTCTCGATATCGGGGGTCTGCAGATTGCCGATGTTCACCGCTCGCCCGCCGCAGGTCTGAGCGGCCGCGCCGAGGAACGCGGGCAGCTTCTCGCCCATGGACTGGTAGGTCGTGTACGCGACGACTTCGGTGTTCAGCACCAGGGCGGCGTCGACGAACGTCTGATCCAGCGCCGCGACCCGAACCGGTCGGGTGGTGATGGTCGCCGGGTCGACGACCGTGCCGACATTCGTGCCCGCCTTGTCCTTGACCGCCCCGGCCTCGATGGTGCGCGGGTACGCGCCGCCGTCGAGGTTGCTCGCGGTATCGCAATCGCTGCTCGCGGCGCCGGTGGCCGACCGGTCCTGGCCACACGCGGACAGGCTCAGGACGGCGGCGGCGACTGCCGCGGCGGCGGCGAGCCGACGGCTCAGTGGGGTGTTCATCGAGGTCTCCCGAGTGGTTCAGAGTTCTTTAGGGTTGCTAACCTAGCGAAGCCTTACCTAATTACCAACTATGAAGAGGGACAGTGCCCGCATCGCCGCCCGGAGTCGTGTTCGCCAACACACGGTCTCGCCGGTTGCTACTCATCGCCGGACTCTTGGCCGCGGTGTTCGCGACCGTCCTGCTCAGTTTGGCCATCGGTTCCAAATTCATTGCTCCTCTTGATGTTCTGCACGCACTCGGCGGCACGACCGACACCGAGACCGGCGCCATCGTCAACGGTCTGCGCCTGCCACGCACGCTGCTGGGGGTCCTCGCCGGTCTCGCGCTCGGCATCGCGGGCGCGGTGATCCAGGGTCACACCAGAAACCCTCTCGCCGACCCCGCGCTGCTCGGCATCACCCAGGGCGCGGCGCTCGGCATCGTCCTGGCGGTGATGATCGGCGGCATCTCCAGCCTGTTCGGCTACGTATGGTTCGGCTTCGCCGGCGCGCTGATCGCCACCATCACCGTGTTCGTCAT
This sequence comes from Nocardia sp. NPDC055050, assembly GCF_053608345.1. Taxonomy (NCBI): domain Bacteria; kingdom Bacillati; phylum Actinomycetota; class Actinomycetes; order Mycobacteriales; family Nocardiaceae; genus Nocardia; species Nocardia sp. NPDC055050. The sequence continues at coordinate 77,503 of NZ_JBSGVG010000018.1, read as the reverse complement.
CGGCGCGACGGGCCGCGGCGGACCGACCCCGGTGACCCTCGCCCTGGCTGGCGCCGCCGTGAGCTACCTGTTGCAGGGCCTGATCTCGGCGGTGGTGCTGTTCGACACCGACGTCACCGACATCTACCGCTTCTGGAAGGCCGGTTCGCTGGTCGGATCCAACCTGGACCTCCTCGGTAAGGCCACCCCGTTCATCCTGGTCGGGATCGTCCTCGCGCTGGCCAACACCTCCGCGCTCAACGCGCTCAGCCTCGGCGAGGACACCGCCCGTTCGCTGGGCCATCGCGTTTCGCTGGCGCGCGCCGTCGGCATCGGCTCGATCGTGCTGCTCACCGGCGCGGTCGTGGCGATCGCGGGACCGCTCGGCTTCGTCGGGCTCGTCGTCCCGCACCTGGCCCGCGGTATCACCGGGCCCGACTACCGCTGGCTGGTCCCGGTCGCCGGGTTGCTCGGCGTGGTCATGGTGCTGGTCGCCGACATCGCGGGGCGGCTGGTGCTGGACAAGGGCGAACTTCCGGCGGGCATCATGCTGGCCTTCGTCGGCGTCCCGTTCTTCATCGTGTTGGTCCGCCGCCGAAAGCTGGTGAGCATATGAGTACCGTCCGGGCGGTCCGGCTGGGACCGGTGTCCTGGCAACTGCGACTGCGCACGACGGCGGTCCTGGTCGTCGGGCTCGCGATTCTCGGCGCCGCGAGTTGCGTCGCGCTGGCGCTGGGCACCTACACGATGCCCGACGGCGGTCCGGTCACGCCGTGGGACGTGCTCGCGGTGCTCGGCGGTGGCGGCGACGACGGCCTGGCCTATGTGGTGTGGGATCTGCGGCTGCCGCGGATTCTCACCGGGGCGCTGGTCGGCGCGGCACTGGCGCTGTCCGGCGCGATCACGCAGGGCATTGCCCGAAACCCGTTGTCCAGTCCCGATATTCTCGGCGTCACGGCAGGCTCGAGCGTGGCCGCGGTCGCGGTGATCGCGCTGTCGGGCAGCCGTGGCCAGATCAGCGGCGCCGCCGCCGAGATCGGGGTGCCGGTCGCGTCCATGCTCGGCGGCCTACTCGCCGCGCTCGGCGTTTTCCTCCTGGCCTGGCGCGGCGGTATCGAGGGCTATCGGCTCGTGCTCGTCGGTCTCGGCGCCGGTTCGCTGCTGTCCAGCGTGACCTTCTGGCTCCTCAGCGTCGGCGACGTGGATATCGCGACGCGGGCGGTGACCTGGCTGACCGGCAGCCTCAACGGCAGCAGCTGGATCCAGGTGACACCGGTGGCGATCGCCCTGGCTGTTCTGGTGCCGGTCGTCCTCGGGGGCACCCATCTGCTCGGCGCGCTGCATTTCGGCGACGACACCGCCCGCTCACTCGGCGTGCGGCTCAACGCCGCCCGGCTGACGCTCCTGGTGCTGGCCGTGTTGCTCGCCGGAGTCGCCACCGCCTCGGCGGGCGCCATCATCTTCATCGCGCTCGCAGTGCCGCAGGTAGCACTGCGTCTCACCGGTTCGGCACAACCACCGCTGCTCACCTCGGTGGTGCTCGGCGCGGCCTTCACGGTCGCCGCCGATCTGGTCGCGCGCACCCTGCTGCCCGCCGGCGAACTGCCCGTCGGGGTGATCACCGCTGTCCTCGGCGCGCCCTATCTGATCTATCTGTTGATGCGGCGCAATCGCGTCGGGAAAGCGGGCGTGTGATGACCGTTCGGCTGCAGGCCAGCGAGCTGACCCTCGGCTACGGGCCGACAACCGTCGTGGACGGTCTGGATCTGGACATCACCGGTGGCACCGTCACCGCGGTGATCGGGCCCAACGGGTGCGGCAAATCCACCCTGTTGCGCGCGATGGCCCGGCTGCTGCGGCCCGCCGGTGGTCATGTCCACCTGGACGGCAAACGGATCGACCGCATGTCGACCAAGGACGTGGCACGCGTGCTGGGCATCCTGCCCCAATCCCCGCTGGCTCCGGAGGGTCTCACCGTCACCGACCTGGTCGCCCGCGGCAGGCACCCGCACCAGCGCTGGTACCGCCAGTGGTCCGACGACGACGAAGCCGCCATCATCGAGGCGCTGACCTGGACCGACATGGTCGAGTTCGCCGATCGCTCCCTCGACGAGTTGTCCGGCGGCCAACGCCAGCGCGCGTGGATCTCGATGGCGCTGGCCCAGAACACCGACCTGCTCCTGCTCGACGAACCCACCACCTTCCTCGACCTCGCCCACCAGATCGAGGTTCTCGACCTGGTCCGGCGCCTGCACGCCGACGCGGGCCGGACGGTGGTGATGGTGCTGCACGACTTGAATCTCGCCGCGCGGTACGCGCATCGACTGGTCGCGATGCGCGCGGGCCGGGTGGTTGCCGCGGGTACGCCCGCCGAAGTGCTCACCGAGGACGTGGTGGCGCAGGTGTTCGGACTGCGCGCCAAGGTGATCGACGACCCGGTCACCGGCACTCCGCTGGTGGTCCCGATCGGCCCCGTCGACGCCGGCGCCTCGACCGAATCCTGAACAGTAGGGTCATGGGGTGACCTCTGGGCGGACTCGACACAACTACACCGGCACCTCGGTCGCCGAACGACAGGTCGAGCGCCGGGCGCTGTTCATCGACGCGGGACTGACTGTGTTCGCGGAGAAGTCGTACGCCAACAGTTCGCTGACCGATGTGTGCGCGGCCGCGGGGCTGTCGCGTCGGCAGTTCTACGAACAGTTCGCCGGGCGCGAGGAACTGCTCGTCGCGGTGTACGACTCCGTGCAGGACAAGGCCGGGGCGGCGGTGGCCGCCGCGCTGGCAGCGGCGGACTCCGACGAACTGCGCACGCTGATCGACGCGGCCGTGCGGGCGTACACGACGGCGATCACCGACGACATCCGATGCGCCAAAGTCGCTTTCGTCGACATCGTCGGGGTGAGTCCCGAGATCGAGGCGTATCGGGCGCAGGTCAGGGATCGGTGGGGCGAGGTGGTCACCGCGATCGCGGCCGGTCGCGACGGGGTGCGGATGCCGCCCGGCGGCTGGCGGGTGCCGATGGCGGCGTTCATCGGGGCGGTGAACGGCGCCGTGCACCAGTGGAGCCTGGACGACCCGAGACCACCCGTCGACGAACTGGTCGACGTGTTCTCCACCATCCTGAACAGCCTGATCTCAGCGACGCCCCCCGGCGTGTGATTGCGATCTGCGCCACACCCATGTCATAGTTGCCGCTATTGAGACGAAGGCGTCTCAATTCATGTGAGGACTGTGCGCGATGAGATCTCCCTTCGTTCAGCGATGGCTTGCCCTTGCCACCGGTGTGCTCGCGGCGGCAACGGTGATGACCGCCGGGCCGGTCGCGGCCGAGCCGCCGGCGGCGCCCCCGCCGGTGATTCCACTACCGCCCGAATGGGATCCGGGCTTCTACCTACCGCCCGCGGACGTGGTGGCGGCGACCGCGCCGGGTGCGATCATCGCGGTCCGGCAGGTGCGAGTCGCCGATTTCGGTCTGCTGCCGATCGATGTCGACGCATGGCAGGTGTCGTATCGCTCCAACAACAGCCGTGACGAGGCGATCCCCGCGGTCGCCACCCTGATCAAGCCGCGCGGGCAGGCGCCGAACCCGCGCAAGCTGCTGTCGGTGCAGCTGGCCGAGGACTCGACCGCGGGCTACTGCGCACCCTCCTATGCGCTGCAACATCTCTCGGCGGCCGCGGTAGCGGGCCAGATCGTGGTGCCCGCCGAGTTCCTGTTCGCGCAGGCAGCGCTGTCACAGGGCTGGGCCGTGGTCGTTCCGGACCATCAGGGCCCCGATTCGGCCTACGCGGCCGGACCACTGGCGGGCCGGATCACCCTCGACGGCATTCGCGCCGCGACCAACTTCGCCCCGCTCGAGGCGGGACCGACCGCACCGGTGGGCCTCTACGGCTACTCCGGCGGTTCCATCGCGACCGGTCACGCCGCCGAACTGCACAGCAGCTACGCGCCCGAACTGAACATCGTGGGCGCGGCAGAGGGCGGGGTCGGGGCCGATCTCGGCGCCGCCTTGAGCATGGCGAACAACCAGGCGACCTCGGGTCTGGTGTTCGCCGCCGTGCTGGGACTCACCCGCGAATATCCCGATTTCGCCGCCTACCTCGATCAGCGGCTCGATCCGCTCGGCAAGGCCCTGTTCGCGATCAAATCGCCGCTGTGCGTGCAGTATCAGTCGGCGCTGCTGCCGTTTCTGAATCTCACCGGCATGATCGGTTCCGACGGTAATCCCCTCGACGATCCGCCGGTCGCGGAAATGCTCGACGACACCCGCATGGGCAAGTCCGTCCCCGGCATGCCGCTGTTCGTCTGGCATTCCGCGTGGGACGAGATCCTGCCGCTGGCCGCGACCGACACCTTGGTCGACACCTACTGCAGCGATCCGAACACCTCGCTGACCTACACCCGCGACCACGCCAGCGAACACATCGTCGCGGAAGTGGTCGGCGGTCCGGCCGCGCTGATCTGGCTGCGCGACCGCCTCGACGGCGTCCCCGCCGCCCCCGGCTGCACCACCTCCGACGCGGGCACCATGGCCGCGACCCCCGGCGCCCTGGACTTCCTCGGCGACTCGCTCGCCGCGAAGTTCGCATCCCTGTTCGGCATGCCGCTCGGGAGCCGCTGACTCGACGAATCGGCGAACTCGGCGATACACATTGACGTTCGATGTTGATTTGTATCATACTCGCCGAGTTCGTCGATCATGAGCAGGAGGTGCCCCGTTGACCGACAACGCGCGGGCCGCGCTGGAGATTCTTCGCGATGCGAGCCAGTTCAAGTGGTATGTCATTCCGCTGTTACTGGTGGTCATCTACATCTACGCGGTCGAAGTCGAGCGGCGTAACTGGAATGTGCTGTTCGCCGGGCTCGCGCTGTGGGGCATGGACTGGTTCAACGAGATCTGGAACGCGCTGGTCTTCCACTTCACCGAGCGGGCGCCCGTCTGGGCGGCGAGCGGACCGACGGCCTACCAGATCCTGATCGGGCTGAACATCGAGATCTGCTTCATGTTCGCGATCATGGGCATCGCGGCCGCGAAGATGTTGCCGCCGAAGGAAACCCGGATCTTCGGGCTGCCGAACCGGCCGGTGCTGATCGCGGCCAACTCGATCGCGGCGGTGGGTGTCGAGATACTGCTCAACAAGGCCGGCGTGCTGACCTGGGATTGGTCATGGTGGCAGCCCGGCTTCCCGTTCCTGATCTGGATCATCGGGTACGTGCCGTTCTTCGCGGCCTGCTTCTTCGTGCACGATCTACCGAGCGTGCGAAGCAAGGCGCTGGTGGTCGGCACGATCTTCGGGATCGACGCGATCGCCCTGATCGGTTTCGGCGCGGCGGGGTGGCTGTGAGGCCCGGGCACGCCGTCCGGCGTACAGCGGTGATCGCGGCAGCCGGACTGGTATTCGCCGGAGTGACAACACAATCGGCGGCCATCGCCGATCCGGGGTGTCTGGCGGTGGGTACGGTCGGCACCCCGGAGGTGAGCGTCGACGCATCCGACGCCGGACTGGCGGCGTTCGCCCCGGCAACGGTCGCGCTGCCCGAGCAGGTGTATTTCCGCACCACCACCGAGTCGTTCAACCGCCGCTGGACCTTCGCCACCCGCGACGGTCAGGTGTACGTGAAACCGGCTGCCGCGCCGGGTGGTTGGCGCATGATCGCGCTGCCGGGCTGCCTGGCGGGCACGATCGCCGGTGTCTCGGCCGACGACGACGAAGTGATGATGATCGACCGCGACGGCCGGTTCGTCACGATGGATCACGCACTCAGCGCTCCCGCGGACTGGAACTGGAGCAGCCGCTACGGCGCCCCGCTGTGGACCGGGCCCGGCAACACGCTGCCGCCGGGCGCGCCGGCCTGGTCGTGGTCGGTGTTGTCGCCCACCGAGGATCACGTGTGGACAGACACCGCGGGCAACGAACACCCCGTCGGCGGGGCGAAGGTGTCGCACGTCTTCGCGCTGACCCACGGCGGTCAGCGGATCCAGTACGTCGACCCGTGGCTACCGGTGGACCACAGCTACGAGATGAGCACTCCGCTCGGTGGGCGGTTCCAGGCTGTCGCGTTGTCCACCAGCGCGTCGACCTCGCTGGTCGTCAACCGGTACGGCGACTTCTACACGCGCCTCTACGATTTCGACATCTCCGGCGCGGACAAGGTCTTCTTCCGCTACTCCTACGAGGACCAGCGCGGCCTACCCGAAGCGCCGGACATGCTGTCGGAGCGCATCGATCCTCGCTACGCCGCCATCCAGCTGCCCGCACCGGACTGGGTCGCGCAGCCGAAGGTGCCCGGTGAGATCACCGACCGCATCTCCGTCCACCGGACCGGGCCCGGCTCGGCGGCACGAGAGCTGCGCGTCGAAGGGCGCGACGGTGGCCGGACCGGGTTCTGGCGCAAGATGCTCACCGACGCGTCGTGGACCTTCGTCGTCACCGATCAGCCGCTTTCCGGTGCGGCACTGGAGAACTCGCCGGTGCACCGCGCTCACGAGACGCTCGGTCCTGTGTCCGAGTACGACTACCAGGGCGTTTCGGCCCAGGGGTGGACCGCACGCATCCAGTCCTTCGATCCGGCCGTCTCCCCCACACCGCTGCGGATCGAATTCGGTGACGGGAGCGGGCTGGACGTCGTGCTGCACACCGTCGATGGCTTGCGGCAGACACCGCAGCAGCCCGGGATCACCGCGCAGCCGCGGTTCTTCGACGGGACCATCGAAGTGCCGCGGGAACTTCTCGCCTCGGTAGACGCGCAGCCGAGCACCGTGCGCGACTTCCTGCGGAACACGCTGGGCGCCAAGCGATTCACCGACACCTCGGTCGATGTCACCGACACGCGGTTCCACCTGGCCCTGTCGGACCTCACACTGCATCGACGCTGACCGGTGCGACGGGAGGTGGGCTCAGCTCACCTCCCGTTGACGAGGTTGGACGCGGTGCAGCAGGACCTGCTCGAGCAGCGCGACCAGGACATCGCGCACGGAGTCGCGGTCGCGGGCATCGCAGTCCAGCACCGGGATCCAGTCGTCGAGGCCGAGCGCTTCACGGACTTCACCGAGATCGAAGCGGGTCGCGTCGGCGAAGCGGTTCACCACCACGACGAAGGGCGTGTGGTGTTCTTCGAAGTAGTCCAGGACGGGGTAGCAGTCTTCGACCCGGCCGGTGTCGACGACGATCACCGCGCCGAGGGCGCCGTCGACCAGGTCGTCCCAGAGGAACACGAATCGATCCTGGCCGGGAGTGCCGAAGAGGTAGAGGATCAGCGACCGGTCGAGGGTGATCCGGCCGAAGTCCAAAGCCACTGTGGTCGCGGTCTTTTCGGCGCGACGACCGGGGTCGTCGACACCGATGGAAACCTCGGTCATCGACGCTTCGGTGACCAGTGGCTCGATTTCGGAGATGGCGCCGATGAAGGTGGTCTTACCGACGCCGAAGCCGCCGCTGATCACGATCTTCACCGACGACGGCATGGCTGGTGCCTCAAAGTGCGCGGACAAGGTCGCGGATCCTCTCGATGGCGGCGGTCGACAGTTCCGGCGCGTCACGGACGGTCACATGCCCCGCCGCCGCCAGATCGCTGACGATCACCTTGGCGATGCCGACCGGAACCCGCAGGGCGGCACCGATTTCGGCGATGGAGTGCGGCGTCAGACACAGCTGCACCACGGTGCGTTCTTCGAACCGCAGCGGCGCCGACAGTGCGGACGGCGGTGCCTGGACGAGGGTTTCGATGCGCAGGCCGTCCAGCACCGGGACGGTGCGGCCCGCGGTGACCACGAATGGGCGAACGAAGCGGTCGTCGACATCGTCGTGGTCGGTGGGGGTCACCGGCACCGACGGGACGAGACCACGCCACCCCGCCGGCTGGTTCATCGGGATCATGCGCGGGTCCGGCAGCCGCGGGAGATCGAAATCTCTCATCTGCGCAACGACTCTCGCAATTCGCTGATCAGCAGCGGGTCCAGCAGTGATCCGGCGCGTTCGGCGAGGATCGCCATCTCGTAGCCGACCAGGCCGACATCACAGCCGCCGTCGGCGATCACGCCGAGGCAGCTGCCGTCGCCCAGCGCCGACACCAGCAGGAAGCCGCGCTTCATCTCGATCATGATCAGTTTGAGGCCGTCGAAATCGTAACTGCGCGAGGCACTCCGGGCGAGGCTGGACAGGCCCGACACCATCGCGGCGAGCCGGTCGGCGCCGGTGCGGTCGAGTCCGTCCGACATCGCGATCAGCAGCCCGTCGGAGGAGACGGCGACGGTGTCGCGCACGCCGTCGGTATTGCGGACGAAGTTGCCGAGCAACCAGTTGAAGGTGTGTGGATCGGCGGTCGGTAGGTGGGTGGTCACCGGGTCTCCTGGGGTCTTGTCCGATCGGTCAGCGGGTGGGATCGAGTGGCGTGGAAGAGGATTCGGTCTCGCCGCCGCGTTCGTGGCCGGTGCGGAACGAGGAGAGCATGCTGCGGGTCTGGTCCGGAGTCCGTTCGACAACCGGGGGCCGGGCCGGGCCTGCGGCCGGATCGCGGCGGGGCCGCTCGGGCGCACCGGTGATCTTGGCGCGCTTGCTGCGTTTGACCAGGCCGTTGCGGGTGCGTTCGACGGCGGGTGCGCCGATGGACTCCACGGCGGGCAGTTCACGCGATGGCGGTACCGGCGAGCTGGTGTGTCCTCGGGCCTGCCCCTCCGAGCGTTCCGGGGCTACCACGCCGTAGTGGTCCTCAGCCGACGCCCCGTTGGGGGCCGCACCGTTGCGCGGACGCGCGGAATCGGTGGAACTGCTGAGGAACTGCGCGTAGACGGAGCCGGTGGACGAATGGTTCGCCGCGGCCGGACCACTGCCGTTGGTGCTGTTGCCGGCTCCCGATTCCGGATTCCGGCTGTGCCGCGACCGCCCGTTGGTGCCGGTCGGCGACGCCGAGCCACCGCGGATGGCGTGCGACGTCTCGCCGAGGAAGCCGACCGGTCGATCATCGCTACGGTCCGCACCTGGCACGCCGGCCGGGGTCACGTGGTGTCCCGGTGTCGCCGAACCGATCGTGGCCCCAGCGCCCGCAGGTGCCACCACGTGACCCACGGCGACCGAGGTGTCCGTGCGCTCCAGGGTTGCGGGTTCGGCCAGATCCTGACTCGCGGGGCCGCGGGCGGCGTCCTCTCGCAGATCCGCTGCCTGCCCGGCCTTTCCGTCGGCGAGCAACGACGGCGGGAGGAGCAGGCGGGCGACGATGCCGCTGACCGGTGACGTGTTCAGTTCCACGTCGATGCCGAGGCGCCCCGCCAGCCGACCGACCACGTAGTGGCCCAGGTAGCGGGTGGAGGCCACGATGAAGTCCTGCTCGCCGCGCAGCCGGGCATTGGCTTCGGCGAGTTGCTCGGCGGGCATGCCGACGCCGTGATCGACGACGGCGAGCAGGTAGCCGCCCGCGACCTTGCGGCCGTACACCTCGACCTCGAGATCGGGCGGCGAGAAAGCCAGCCCGTTCTCGATGAGTTCGGCCAGGATGTGCGCCAGTTCGCTGACGACGGCGCCGGTCACCGCGATGTCGTCGATCCGGCGCAGCACCACCCGCCGGTAATCGTCGACCTCGGACAGCCCGGCCCGGATCACGTCGGTGAGCGCGATCGGCTCGGCCCACCGGCGCGGACTCGCCTCGCCGACCAGCACCAGCAGACTTTCGGCGTTGCGCCGCATACGGGTGGCCAGGTGGTCGAGTTCGAACAGGTTCGACAGTGCCTTCGGGTCGAGCTCCTCGCGTTCGAACTCGCTGATCAATCCCAGCTGACGGCGCACCAGGTTCTGATTGCGGCGGGCCAGATTCGCCATCGATTCGGTGGTGTTGCGCCGCACCAGCGCCTGCTCGGAGGCGAGGTCGAACGCGGTGGTCTGCACGCGATCCAACGCACCCGCGACAGCGGCGATCTCCACGCTCGCGCCGGGAGGCGTGCGCACGGAGGCGGGCGGATCGGGTTGAGCGTCGGCGGCACTGTGCCAGGCCGCGATCACCTCGGGTAGCCGGGTGGAGGCGACGTCGTCGGCTTCGGTCGCCAGCTGGGCCAAGGGGCGGACGATGGCCCTGATGCTGGCGAAGACGAGCGCGAACTCGGCGGCGATCGCCAACAGCGCGGCCAGCGCGAAGGCGGCCAGCATCAGCGCGGCGTCGCGGCGCAGTGTCTCGGCCCGCGCGCCGACGTCGTCCCCGATGACCTGCTGGACCCTGCGTTGCTCGTCGATGACCGCGGTCATCTGCGTCCACCACACGGCCGGGTCGACCGGCTGAACCAGCGGTCCCAGCGTCGAGGCGATCGCGACGTTCTCCGATTCGGTTGCCCGCGTGGCGTTCTCACTTGCCAGCACCGCGTCCAGACGTGCCTGCTGGGCGGGCGTCGCGTCGTGGCCGAAGGCGGTGAGCGCGGCATTGCGGGCAGCACGGATGTCGAGGAACTGCACGTACTCCCCCGGCGCGAATTCTCCGGCGGCGAAAACGCCGTTGAGGAAACCGCGTTCACGAGCCGCGAATTCCTTCGCGTCACCGAGCGCGTAGAGCGCTTGCAGGCCGTGCCGGACGGCCGGGTCACGCGCCTGGTCGAGACCGAGCGAGAGACGGTTCAGCGCGTCGATGCCGTCGGTGTAGAACTGGAACGCCGCCTGCCGGGTGACATTGCGATTGTCGACCTGGGAGCGGATCGCGGGCAGACCCGCCAGATGACCCAGCGCCGAGCGCACCTCCCCCGCACCGGGCGGGTTCCCCACGACGGCGTTCACCAGGGCATGCAGGGCGGCGTCGGTACCCGTGCGCTGGTCGGTGACGGGCTGGCGCAGGCGCTGATCACCGCCGAGCAGACCGTTGCTCAGACCGCGTTCGCGCTGCACCTGCTGCACGAGGTCCTGCGCGGCCAGCGCGACCGCCACCGCGTCCACGGTCTCCCCGCTGCGGCGGTAGGCGCTGACCTGTGTCGACATGGTCAGCCCGAGCAGCGCGAGCACCAGCACCAGCGACACCACCAGGATCCGGGCGAGCTGTCCGGAGATGGTGCGCGGCCGGATCAGCCCGGCGCCGGCCCGCTGCCCTCGAGCGCCGCCATCCGATCGGGTTCCGGTCGGGTTCGGCCGGGAACGTGCACGCACACCTACTCCTTGGCAATGCCACCGCAACGTCGGTCACGGTGGCTCACGGAAAGTCAGGTGCAAACTTGCACTCCGCGCAGTGCGCGGTCAATGCGGAACGGTGTAAAGCAGCAATTCGTGCACTGATCTAAACATGCCGGAAATCCAGCGGGCTTTGTGTAGCCGAATGCTCACAGCCGCACCGGCGGCGAGTTGGTCGGCCGGTTCACTGCCGGATACATACAGGTCACCAGAGAGCGTGACACACAGCACATTTGATGCGGCCGATCAGAAGCGGCAATTCGAATGCTCGACATCACTACCGGTTGCGGCGATGTCACGCAAATCGAGAAGCAAAGTCGTATCGATCAATTCGCGTTGCCGAACGGTATTCGAGAGAATTACTCTCCGCCGAGAATTCCCAGCACCTGATCGGAGTAGAAGAACGGCTCGAGCCGCTCCCGGATCAGCCCGGCCAACACACCGTTGCGCTTGGCCGCCTCGATGACAGCCGGCCCGTAGCGCAGGATCTCGGTACTGATGTCGTCGGCATCGAGACCGAGTTCGGGCAGCATCGCCGAGAGCGTGTGGTCGCTGTACCTGGCGTAGAACACCTCGACGCACTCGCGCACGAGCAGGCCGAAGTACTCCTTCTCCCTGGTCGTCACCGCGATCTCGTAGCAGATCTGGACCAGCTCGTTGAGGTCCTTCTGGGTGAGGTACTCGCGCAGGCCCGCGACGGGTTCGTCGGCGTGCAGGTCCCAGAATTCCATCGCCGCCGAGTGCACGGGCGCGTCGCGCAGCATGTCGCGGATGGCGTTGTTGGTGCGCTTGAGCGCGAACAGCGCGCCCTTGCCCGCGAGGTCACCGACGAAGGTGCTGTCGGCGGCGACCTTCTTGGCCCGGTTGGCAGCGGACTGACCCAGCGACATCAGCGAGGAGACGCCCGGAATCTTCTCGGCGCGCTCGCGATTGGCCTGCATGAAATCGCCGATCAGCTTGTCGACGAAGCGCGAGGCCACCGTGGCGACGAGCGGGCTCTCGGTGAGCCGGTCCAGGATCCGCTCCTGGGCCTGGTGCATGCCGAAGATCTTCTCCAGCAACGCTTCCACCGGTTCGCGGTCGACCACGTCGCCGAGGGTGTATTCGGTGTTCGAGGCGATGTGGTCGTAGATGGCGTCGGAGAAGATACCGACGGTATCGGCGATCACGGGGCTGCCGCCGATGCGGTCGAACACGGTGGCCACCGTCTGCTCGCCCTGTTCCAGGGAAACCACGTCACCGAACCTGATCGACTCGCCGACGGCCAGCACGGCGGCCACATCGCGGGCGATCACCTCGGCGAACCGTTCACCGGTCACCTCGGCGAGCAGGAATTCCACCTGCGCATCGAGTAGTCGGTCGGCGATCTGGCGCGCCTGCGTCATCTGTGTGTCCACCCATCACGTCGTTACCGGAAGGGAGGACGCGTGGCTACTTCTCGCCGGAATCGTTGCCCTGCACCGATTTCCGGATCTGATCCAGCCGCTCACGCGCGGCCTTCTCCCGCGCCTCCCATTGCTCGTCGACGCTGCGACCCGCGGGAGTCTGCCGGTCGAGCTCGTCCATTCCCTGCGCGGTGCCGAAACGCTGCTCGACCTTATCCCGAACCGAGTCGAATGTCGGCACTCCGGAAGTGGAATATCCGCCGGTGGCGGTGGGTGCGCCGGTCACCGGTAGCCCGGACGGTACCGGCGGTACCGGCATCGCGCCTCCGACCTGCCCGGATGCGACGGGCACCACATCCGCGTCGATGACGTTCGTGTCCAGAGTCACAGGCGATCCGGTTTCGGCATGACCGATTTCAGCCTGGGCCAGCGCGGCGGCGACCGCGCCGAGCCCGGGGCGTCCGGCGACCGCGGCGCGCAGCACCGACACCAGCTCGTCGTCGGGCAGCGCAGCCAGGCGGCCGAGGAGTTCGCTCGTTTCGCTCATACCGCCAGGCTACGCAGAATCAGCGACCCTCGACGACGACCGGGCTGCGGCGTTATCGAGCCGCCCAGTCGGCGATGATCTTCGGCCACTGGGCGCCGAGCGTGTCGATCACATCGTTGTGACCCGCGCCGGGCACCACGATCAGCTGTTTCGGTTCCCGCGCCGCCGCGTACAGGCGTTCGGCGTGGCGCAGCGGGAGGAGTTCGTCGCGGTCACCGTGCATCATCAGGACCGGGACGCGCAGGTTCGCGATGTGCCGCAGGCTCGGATACGCGTTCGGGATCAGCGGCGCGGGCAGGAACGGGTAGACCGAACGCGCGGCGGCGCGCATGCCGCTGAACGTCGACATGAGGATCATGCCCGCGGGCGGATATTCGCCCGCCAGTTCGAGCAGTACCCCGCCACCGAGAGATTTGCCCAGGTAGTAGACCCGATCGGGATCGACTTCGGGTTGCTCGAGCAGGGCTTGGCGGGCAGCTCTGGCATCGAGGTAGGTGCCCTGTTCGCTCGGAGTGCCCGTGCTGTGGCCGAAGCCGCGGTAGTCGAAGGCGAGCACGTCGAAGCCGGCGTCGACCAGCAGCGCGATGATCGAGACGCGGTCGCCGATGGTGCCCGCGTTGCCGTGCGCGTAGAGGATGTGACCGCGGGGGCGCTCGGCCCGCACGAACCAGCCGTGCACATCGACGCCATCGGCGGTGCGCATGGTCAGATCGCGATAGTCCAGGCCGAGCGCCGCCGGGGTCTGTGCGACGTGCTTGTCGAGGTGGTAGACCAGCGCGTTGAGCACGCGCGTCGCGGGATGCCGGATCATTTGCCGCGGCCCGCCTGGAAGCCGAAGTCCCAGTTGTACAGGCGCGCGATCTCCACGACACCGCCGCCCGGTTGCCCGGCGGGCGGGCGGACGAAGCTGCCCTCGCGGCGCACCACGAACTCGCCGTCGACGTTCTCGAGCGCGAACAGCACCGCGTCGCGGGAGTTGTCGGCGCAGCCGTCGAGCGTCATCTCGATGGGCGCGGAATTCACGGTGTGCAGGGTGACGGTGGCGTGCACATTGCGGAAATCGCTGGCACCGTCGTAGATCGAGGCGAACACGAGGATGCGGCGGATGAACTGGGTGTAGTCGAGATTGACCGACAGGTTCTCGCCGGTGATGCTGGCACCGGTGCGGTCATCCTGATCGAGGTGGATGAACGGCGGTTCGTAGAGGGCGCCGAAGCGGCGGTCGAGGGCTCGCACGGAACCGATCGCGCCGTTGACCAATTCGAAGAAGCAGCACAGGTCGAGGTCGATGTTCTTGCCGCGGAGTTTCCCGAAGAGGCGGCCGGTGGCGGCCATCGAGGTCCAATTGAGGTTCACGCGCATGACGCCGCCGGTGGCGCCGTGTTTCGTCAGGGAGACCGACGGGGCTTCTTTGGTGAGCGAGACCTTGGCGAGGTCGACCGGAGGTGGTGGGGGCGGGGCGAACTGGGGGTTGCGCTGGGGTGGGATGCCGGGCTGGTTCGGCGGCGGCGCGTACTGCTGCTGATTCGGCGGGAACACCGGGGTCGGCGGGCTCGGCGGCGGGGTGTGGGGCCGGTTCGGCTGAGGCGCGGGGATGAAGGGCTGTGTCGGCGGGGCGTACGACTGTTGCGGAGTCGGCTGCCCCGAGCCGAACGGCTGCGGGGGCGCGGGAGGCGCGGGAGGCGCGGGAGGCGCGGGAGGCGCGGGAGGCGCGGGAGGCGCGGGAGGCGCGGGAGCATCGTCGACGGAGATGCCGAAATCGGTAGCGAGCCCGGCCAATCCGCTGTCATAACCCTGGCCGACCGCGCGGAACTTCCACGCACCCTGGCGGCGGTACAGCTCGCCGAGCACGAACGCGGTTTCCGTGGTCGCTCCGCTGCTGTCGAACCGCGCAACCTCGGCGCCGGTCGCGGTGTCGATCACCCGGATGTAGAGCCCGTGGAACTGACCGAAGGTCCCCCCGTCGGCGGACGCGGCGAGCACGATCGTCTCGATCTGCGGCTCGACCTGCCCGAGATTCACCGAGAGCGCGTCGACAACGGTGTGCCCCTGCTGTTTTCCTTCGTGCCGCACCGCACCCGAGGGATGCACGGCCTGGTTGTAGAACACGAAGTCGTCATCGGAGCGCACCTTCGCCCCGGCGAGCAACAGCGCGGACGCGTCGGCATCGGGCACACCCGGCCCCGACTGCCAACCCAATTCGACGCGGACCGCGGAAGCAGGCACCGCGACATTGGCACCTTTCATCATCGACACACCCTCCAACCTAGCCCGCCCCCGGTCCGAGCCCAACCGCTCGCCCCCACTCCCCTCGCACCACCGCCGAATTCTGGCGTCGTGCCGCGAAGCTGGATCCTTGCGCCGACTACGCGTGCCGGTCGTGATCGGCGGCGCGCCACCGGTGAGCGACAGCGGCCGCACTCGCGTCGCAGCGCCGGGTTCGGGTTCGGGTTCGTCAGACGTGAAACAACCTGAGGGACAACCGCTCACGACGAAGGCCGCCCGGCGGAACCGGGCGGCCTTCGGATGTCGGGTGAGGATCAGCCGCGCAGTTCGGCGCCGACCGCGGTGGTGGCCGAGGCGACGGCGGCGTCGCGGGCGGCGCTGGCCTCGTCTTCGGTGAGGGTGCGGTCGGGGGCCCGGAAGCGCAGGGCGTAGGTGAGGGATTTGCGGCCCTCGCCTGCTTGGGCGCCTTCGTAGACGTCGAACAGAGCGATGCTCTCGAGCAGGTCGCCGCCGCCGGTGCGGAGCGCGGTTTCGACCTGCGCGGCCGGGACGGTCTTCTCGACGCTGATCGACACGTCCTGCAGGACTGCCGGGAACGCCGAGATCGTCGGCGCGGGCAGGGATTCACTCAGCGGCAGGGCGTCGAGGTCCACTTCCAGCGCGCAGGTGCGCGGCGGCAGACCGGCGCGCTCAAGGACGGCGGGGTGGAGTTCGCCCGCGTGGCCGACGACCACACCGTCGACGAGCAGCTCCGCGCAGCGACCGGGGTGCCACGGGAGGTAGGCCGCGGCCCGGCGTTCGATGACCACACCCGCCGCGTCGGCGATGTCGTCGACCAGCGCGAAGGCATCGGCGGCCTCGGCCGCACGGCCGGGGCCCCACGGCCCGCGCGGATCGTGCCTACCGCTGAGCACCGCGACGACGTGCACCGGCTGAGCGGGCAGCGACGCTTTGAGCTCGGCGATCTGCTCGTCGGTGGGACGACGGTCCACCGGCAACGCCTCGACCGAGTGGGTCTGCGCGCCGGGCTGCACCACCTGGGCGATGCCGTAGATCGTCAGGTCACGCGCACCGCGCGAGATGTTGCGGGCGGCCACTTCCAGCAGACCCGGCAGCAACGTGGTCGCCAGTTCGGGGCGGTCGCTGTCGAGGGGGTTCAGGACGCGGGTGGTGTTGCGGCGCGGGTCGTCGGCGTCGAGCCCCCACACCTCGAACACGCCACCGGGCAGGAAGGCCGGCGGCGGCACCTCGACGGCACCGGCGAAGGCCAGCGCCCGGCTCACCGCACGACGACGCTGCTGCTGCGCGGTCAGACCGCGACCGCCGGGCGCGGTCGGCAGCACGGACGGGATCTGCTCGAGGCCCTCCAGCCGCAGGACTTCTTCGACCAGGTCAGCGGGCTGCGAGAGATCGGGGCGCCAGCTCGGCGGGGTCACCAGCAGCTGGGTCTTGCCCGCGTCGTTGACCTCGATCTCGACGCCCGCGCCGATCTGGGCCAGCCTGCGCACGGAGGTGCCCGCCGGGTAGGTGACGCCGGCGACGCGGTCGGGTAGGTCGATGTCCATCGCGATCGGCGCGACCGGCTCCAGCGGCACCCGGATGTCGGTGAGCGCGGATTCGATGGTGCCGCCGGTGATGTCGGCGAGCAGGGTGGCGGCGCGGTCGAGCGCGACGATGTTGATCTCGGGATCGACGACGCGTTCGTAGCGCTTGCCCGCCTCCGAGGAGAGCTTGTGCCTGCGCGAGGTCCGGTACACCCGCAGCGGATTCCAGACGGCGGCTTCCAGCACCACGTCAGTGGTCTCCGCGCCGACCTCGGTGCTCGCACCACCCATGACACCGGCGAGGGAGATGACGCCGGAATCATCGACGATCACCACGTCCTCGGCGTCGAGGGTGCGCTCGGTGTCGTCGAGGGTGCGCAGGGTCTCGCCCTTGTGCGCCGAGCGAACCACCAGACCGCCGTGCAGCTTCGCGGCGTCGAAGGCGTGCAGCGGCTGGCCGAGTTCGAGCATCACGTAGTTGGTGACGTCGACAGCCGGGGAGATCGGCCGCATGCCCGACAGCATCAGTCTGCGCTGCAACCACAGCGGGCTCACCGCGTTCGGGTTGATCCCGGTGACGCGGCGCACGCCGAAGCGGGTGCAGTCGGCATCGTCGTCCAGGCGAACGGGCCAGGCCTCGGAGTCGGCCTCCGGCAGCGTGCGCACGGCGGGGTCGGCGTATTCGAGGTCGAACCCGCAGGCCAGCTCGCGGGCCAGGCCTCGCACCGAGAAGCAGTAGCCACGATCGGGGGTGATGTTGAGTTCTATGATCGTGTCGTCGGTCCCGAGCAGCACGTTCGCGTCGTCGCCGGGCTGCGCGGAACCGGGCTCGAGCACCAAGATGCCGTCGTGATCCTTGCCGATGCCGAGTTCGGCGACCGAGCAGATCATGCCGTTGGAGGTGTGCCCGTAGGTCTTGCGCGAGGAGATCGTGAACCCGCCGGGCAGCACGCCACCGGGCAGCACGACCACAACGAGGTCGCCGACCGCGAAATTGCGCGCGCCACAGACGATTTCCTGCAACTCAGGGTTGCCGACGTCGACCTTGCAGAAGCGGATCGGCTTCTTGAACTCGGTCAGTTCGGTGATCTCGGCGACGCGGCCGACGACCAGCGGCTTGTCGATACTGCCGCCGATCGGCTCGAGCTTGTCGACCTCTTCGACTTCCAAACCCACCCGGACGAAGCCCGCGTCGAGCTCTTCCGCCGACACCGACCACTCGGGGGTGGTGCGCTGCAGGATCTCGGTCAGCCAGGACTGTGCTACTCGCACTTGACGTTTCGCTCTCTCTCTAAGACCGGATACCGAAGGGCAGGGTGAACCGCACGTCACCCTCGACGATGTCGCGCATGTCGGCGATGGTGGTCTGGAACTGCAGGGTGCGCTCCATGCCCATGCCGAACGCGAACCCGGAATACACCTCGGGATCGATGCCGCTGGCGATCAGGACCTTCGGGTTGACCATGCCGCAGCCGCCCCACTCGATCCAGCCCGCGCCGCCCTTCTTGTTCGGGAACCACACGTCGACCTCGGCCGACGGCTCGGTGAAGGGGAAGTAGTTGGGGCGCATACGAGTACGGGTCTCGGGGCCGAACATGGCCTGCGCGAACGCGTCGAGGACACCGCGCAGGTGCGCCATGGTCAGGCCCTTGTCGATCGCCAAACCCTCCACCTGCGAGAACACCGGGGTGTGGGTGGCGTCGAGCTCGTCGGTGCGGAAGGTGCGACCGGGGCACGCGACATAGATCGGCACCTCGCGCTCGAGCATGGACCGCACCTGCACCGGTGAGGTGTGCGTGCGCAGCACCTGGCGCGAACCCTCCGGGGCGATGTGGAAGGTGTCCTGCATGGTGCGCGCCGGGTGGTCGGGCAGGAAGTTCAGCGCGTCGAAGTTGAAGTGCTCGGTCTCCACCTCGGGACCCTCGGCGACCTCCCAGCCCATGCCGACGAAGAAGTCGGCGATCTGCTCGGAGATGACGGTGATCGGGTGCCGGGCGCCCACGGGCCGACGACGGGCGGGCAGCGTGACGTCGATCTTCTCGGAGATGAGCACCGCCTGATCGCGCTCGGCCAAGAGTGCGGCACGGCGCGCCTCGAACGCGTCCGATACCCGCTTACGCGCGACGTTGACCCGCTTACCGGCCTCGGCCTTCTCCTCCTTGGGCACACTGCCCAGACCGCGCTGCGCGAGCGCGATCGGCGACTTACCGCCGATGAAGTCGGTCTTGGCGACCGCCAGCGCATCCAGATCGGCCGCCGCGGCAAACGCCTTCTCGGCCTCCGCCGCCGCTGCCGCGAGTGCCTCCTCGGTCAAAGAGGCGTTTTGCTCGACTCCACTGTTGTCGTCGGCCACGATCTTCTCGACTCTCCCCTGGGGATCGGTTCGCGGGCGCGTCATTGCCATCCCGCATCGGTGCTGCGTAAATCCTATGGGATGGGGTTGACGCGATTCATCCGGATTACTCGCGACGCGATCAGCGCAGGTCGGCAGGGTCGCGAGACAGACCGATCAGCGCACTGGAGGGCGCGGATCCACAGCGCAGGTCGCGCGAATTCTCGCACCCGGTTCCGGCGCGGGTTGTCGTCGACCACGAACCACATGGATGCCACTCGAACATCCTGTGCGGGAAGTTCAGTGGCTCGCGAGCAAACTCGCGCACAGCCTTCGTATGGGATCCTGCAATCGCGGCCTGACCGATCTGGTCAGGGGTCGTGCGCGGCTACTCGTCGTATCGGGGCAGGCAGGCAGTGTCGAGGGACAACCCCAGGGGATCGAGGAGGCTGATCGGGTCGCCGTACATGCCTTCGATCAGTTCGGCGTAGCCGCCTGCGGCGGGACCGGCGAACAATGCCCAGCGGCCGACGCGAGGGTCGATGACGAGCAGGGCGCGCACGCCCGCCGCGGCGTACCAGCCGTTCTTGCCGTTGATCTGCGCCGCCCGCTCCGACTTCGAGATCACCTCGACGGCGAGTTCGACATCGAAGGGGTCGGCGAGCCAGTCATCGTCGGTGTCCCAGGTATCAGGGAGGATGACCAGGTCGGGAGTGCAGTAATCGTCGTCATCATCGGGCATCGCGATCGAGGTGACCTCATATGCGGCCAGCCCATTCGGCATCGATGCCTCCAACTGCTGACGCAGTCGGCGGATGGAACCCGCGTGTTTTCCACGTGGGGTCGGTGACATCACGAGCGCCCCTCCCAGAATCTCGACACGCAGACCGGTCGCGCGTTCGATCTCCTCGGCGACCTCACGAAGGTTGCCTGGCCGAGGATGCATCGCGGGAAGGGTCATGCGGTCGCTCCATTCGTGCGGACTGCTGTGGTCAACGATACCGCGACCTGGTCGAGCCAGTGATCAACCGGCTCACCGCGGTGACCTGGCAACGAATTCCTCCACGGTCCCCACGGAGCGCTCCGTACCGCGCGATATCGGAGCTGCGCGCGGCGTCGGGTGTTGTGCCCGAATCGGCTGTTTCTCAGGGCAATCGGAAAGCAGTCCGAATTCGAGGGAACCGAATGGGATCGGGGCGCGTCCAAATGAGCAAACACACCAGCGTGTTCGACTCGAGAACAGGACGACTCGATGGCTGAACAGACCGGCGATCCGACGTCTGCGCGGGGGCGGCGTGCTCGACTCACCGCTGCGGGGAGCGGGCTTGCGTTGTGTGGCTTCGGGATTCGGCCCGTGGGGCGGCGTCCGTTCCCGCGTGCGGCGGGGTTGTGCGCGCACCGGCCCGAACAGCAGGCGGCGCCCGAGCAGGGCCAGCACCCGGACAGTGTCGGATGACAGGGCCGAGCGGCCGTCGGGTCACGTCGGCGAGCGCACTGTCCTACGTTCGATTCCAGGCTGCGCAGCCCAATCGACACGGTCGACATCCGGGCGTGTTCGGCCTGGTGAACGGGCTGTGGACCGCAGGGCACCTGAGTGCCGGGGAGGTGCGGTTCCGCCGGGGCGGCAACGATTGGTTCAGCGAGAATCTGACGAATCCGAGTGACGTCGACCCGGGAGTGTACGACCGCGCACGGCATCCAGGTGCCGCCTCGTGGTTCAAGGCGAGCGCGGTGTCGATGATCGAGCGGGTCAAGGGATACCTCGCGATCCTCGACGCGCACGGCGTCGAATGGGAGCGGTTGGACTCCGCCGCACCGGGCACCATCATCTATGACGATGCCGAGCAGGTGGTTGTCGTGCCGTTCGGCGACAACCACCTGCTCAGGGAACCGATCAGCGGCTATCGCGCGGGCTGAGTGTGCCGGGGCAGGAACGCTGCCACCACCGCTGCGCAGGCGACCAGGGCGGCACCCACCCACACCGCAGGGACGAGGCCGTCCACATAGGCCTGGGGGTCGGTGTAGGAGCCGTGGGAGGCGAAGACCGAGGCCAGGACGGCGATGCCCATGGCGACGCCAACTTCGCGAACGGTGCTGCTGATGCCCGACGCCATGCCCTGGTCGGCAGGGGAAGCGCTGGCCATGACGATGGTGGACGAGGGCGCGAAGGTGAGGCCCATGCCGATGCCGCCGAGGACGAACGGGGCGACGAAGGCGAGATAGGGGACGTCGGCGGTGGTGATCATCGCCATCCAGCCGAGGGAGACGGCCAGGCAGAGCTGGCCGATCGCGATGAGGGTGCGGGCGCCGACGCGGTCGACGATCAGGCCGGCCAGCGGTGCGACGACCATCGGGACCATCGTCCACGGCATCGTGCGGATGCCCGACTCCAGCGGTGAGTAGCCCTGGACCACCTGGAAGAACTGGGCGAGCAGGAAGATCGAGCCGAAGACGCCGGACGAGAACCCGAAGGACACGATGAAGCTCAGGCTCAGGCCGCGGGATCGGAACATGCGCAGCGGGAGCATCGGATCGGTGGCATAGGTCTCCCAGACGACGAACGCGACGAGCAGCACGGCGCCGCCGATCAGCGCGGTGAGAACCTGCGGTGCGGTCCAGCCGTCATCGGCACCGTGGATGACACCCCAGACCAGCGCCAGCACGCCACCAGCTGAGAGCAGCACGCCCAAGTAGTCGAGTTTCCGTGCGGCGCCCCGTGATTCGGACAGCATGCGGGCAGCGAAGGGCAGCGCCAGCAGACCGATCGGGACGTTGAGCCAGAAGATCCACTGCCAGTTCAGGCCGTCGACCACCGCACCGCCGACGACCGGCCCGACGGCGACGCCCAAGCCGGCGATGCCGCCCCAGATCCCGATCGCGGCGCTGCGCATCTTCTCGGGTACCGCGGCGGCCAGCAAGGTGAGCGACAGTGGCATGACGGCGGCACCACCGACGCCCTGCACCGCACGGGCGGCGATGAGCATCCACGGCTCGGTGGCCAGCGCGCACGCCGCGGAAGCGACGACGAAGATGCCGATTCCGGCCAGGAAGACCCGGCGACGGCCGATCCTGTCGCCCAGGGCCGACGCCGACAGCAGCAGCGCGGCGAAGGACAGCGTGTAGGCGTTGATGAACCATTGCAGGTCCGACAGTGACGCTCCCAGTTCGGTTTTGATCACCGGGAGGGCGTTCGTCACGACGAGGTTGTCCAGCGTGACCATGAACATCGGAATGCCGACGGCGGCGATCACCGCGCCGAGCGGCTTGTTCTTCGCCCCGGAGTTCGGTGGCGTCACGGCGACTCGCGCGCCGCCGGATTCGAGTGTCTGCGTCATGCCAAACCCTTAGTTGTTATTGACTGATAACTTCCTCGCTTATCGTTATGCATCGACTGATAACATGTCAAGAGGCATTCGAACGAGGAGGCAGTGACGCCCATGACGAGAACCCGGATGACCGCGTCCGAGCGCAGCGCCCAGGTGCTCGAAGCCGCGATCCATGCCTTTGCCGAAACCGGCTATGCCGCAACGAAAACCGATGAGATCGCCCGACTGGCGGGAGTGTCGCAGCCCTATGTGATCCGCCTGTTCGGAACCAAGCAGCAGCTGTTCATCGCCTGCCTGCTGGAGGTGTGTACGCGCATCGAGCAGGTGTTCCGTGACGCCGAGATCGCCCCCGGCGCCGACACCTCGGAGGCATTGCGCACCCTCGGCCACGGCTTCGATGTCTTCCTGGCCGAACGCGAACTCCCCCTCGTACTGCTGCACGGCGCCGCCGCGAGCGCGGATCCGGCGATCGGCGACCACATGCGGGAGCGATTCGGGCGCATCTATCGCCTGATCGGCGAACTCACCGGCGCCGACACACTGGAATCGCGCCGCTTCGTCGCCACCGGCATGCTGCTCACCATCATGACCGCGATGCAGGTCGCGGGCAGCGATGCGATCACGCTCCCCTGGGCCACCGAAATCCTCACCGACCTGCGCAGTGCCACCACCCCCTCGTGCTGAGGCCGGTCAGCGCGCGAGCAGCGCGGACCAGTTCTGCGCATCGGCCCAGTCCGTGAACGAATGCCAGGCGACGTCGGGGTACGCACGACGCAGGCCGCTGACATCGACGTCGAGGCCGACGGTGGCGAAGTAGTCGAACATGGCGGCCAGATCCTCGGAATGGCCGCGAACGTAGTCGAGCGGAACTTCGTGGTGCGCGATCGGACGGCCGAGGGCGACAGCCAGGGCGGCGGCGAGCCGGTCCGGGGTGAGTTCGTCGGCGGCGATGTCGATGCGGCGGCCCGCGAACTCGGCGCGGCGATCGAGGGCGAGCGCGGCGAAGGCGCCGATGTCCTCGGCACAGATCAGCGTGAGCGGGCGATCGGCGGGCATCGGCCAGGCGAAGGTGCCGTCACGGAGGCCGTCGAGGGTCCAGCCGGTGGCGTAGTTGTCCATGAAGGCGGCGGGCGCGATGACGGTCCACGGGACGCCGCTCGCCCGCAGATGCTCTTCGATCGCGAATTTGCTGTCGTAGTGCGGGATTCCGGTGGCGCGGTCGGCATGCGCGGCGGAGGTGAAGACGATGTGGCCGACATGTGCGGCACCGGCGGCATCGATGAGGGTGACGCCGTGGCGGGTTTCGGCGGCGGTGTCGGTGCCGAACGGCGTGGTTACGGCGAAAAGGGAGTCGACACCGGCCAGGGCGACGCCGAGGGAGCCACGGTCGTCGAAGTCGGCGTAGTGGATCTCGGCGCCGAGATCGCGCAACGCCACCGCGGCGGGGCTGTCGGGAAATCGGGTGAGCGCGCGGACGCGGTGACCCAGGGTGAGCAGGGCGCGAGCGGTGGCGCCGCCCTGTGCGCCGGTGGCACCGGCCACGGCGATGGTGAGCATGATGTTTCCTCCGGTATGATTTGCTGTGTGGCACATTAACTGTGTCATGCAGCAATCTATCCGTTTTAACTGCGTCGCGCAGCTGATAAGGAGTGTGATCCGGATTACAGAGCAGAGTCGACGTGCCCGCTACGCGGAGTTGTCGCGCGTCTCACGGCAATACATGGCCTCGTATGTCCTGTTCAATCAGGCAGTCGCCGACCATCTGGGCCTCCACCCCACCGATCTGCAATGCCTGAGCCTGCTCACCGCAGAGCCGCAGCCACTCACCGTCAAACAGATCGCCGATCTGACCGGACTCACCACCGGCTCCGCCACCCGATTGGTCGATCGACTCGAACGCGACGGCTATGTGATGCGCGAACCCGATGCCGAGGATCGCCGCCGGGTGCTGGTCTCCCCCGTGCCCGAGCGCGTCGCCCGCGTCACCGCCGTCTGGGACGACCTCGGCGAGGGCTGGGAGGCGCTACTCGACACCCATACCGAGGACGAGCTTGCGGTGATCACCGATCACATGCGCAAGGCCGAGCAGCTCAGCCACACCCAGATCGACTATCTCCGGGCCCGCACCGCACCGGCGTGAGAACTACCTCGCGTGCTGGACGCGGGCGCTCGCGTAGAGGCAGATAGCCGCTGCCGCGGCCAGATTCAGGCTTTCGGCACGGCCGTGGATGGGGATGCGGATGCGGTGATCGGCGCGGGCGGCGACGGCGGGGTCGAGGCCGTGGGCCTCGTTGCCGAAGAGCCAGGCGACCGGTCCGCGCAGGATCTCGTCGGCGGCGTCGAGGTCGACTTCGCCGTTGGCGGCGGTCGCGAGGATCGTCACGCCCGCGGCGGAGATCGCGTCGAGAGTCGCGGTGATGTCGCGGCTGCGGGCCACAGGGACGTGGAAGAGGCTGCCCGCGCTGGCGCGCACGCATTTGCCGTTGTGCGGGTCGACGGTCTCGCCCGCCAGCACCACCCCGTCGGCGCCGACCGCATCGGCGACCCGGATCAGGGTCCCCGCGTTGCCGGGTTCGGCGATCTCCACCGGGACGGCGAGCATCCGTGGGCGACCATCGAGAATCTCACCGAGCGGCACGTCGATGAGTTCGCACACCGCGACCAGGCCGGGCGCCGTGACGGTTTCACCGAGATGTTCGGCGGCGCGATCGCTGACCAAGGTGGTACGGACGCCGTCGGCGGTGGCACCGGCGATCAGCGCGTTCTCACGACCGGCGGCCGCGAGCGAATAGAAGATCTCCCGGACGCGGCCGGTCTCCAGAGCGGCGGACACCGCGTTGGCCCCCTCGGCGAGGAACAGGCCGGACTTGCGGCGCTGGGCCGCGCGCTGGAGCTTGACAGCGGAAACGACCCGCGGATTGCGCTCGGAGAGCGCGTCCACGGGCCGTTCCGACAGATCGCTGTGTGTTGTCAAGCTCAGGCAGCGGTGGCCGGGGCGTTGACGTCGGCCGGCAGCGCGGCCTTGGCGACAGCCACCAGGCCGGCGAAGGCCTCGGCGTCCGAGACCGCGAGCTCGGCGAGGATCTTGCGGTCCACCTCGACACCAGCGGCCTTGAGGCCCTGGATGAAGCGGTTGTAGGTGATGTCGTTCAGACGCGCGGCGGCGTTGATACGAGCAATCCACAGCTTGCGGAAGTCACCCTTGCGCGCCTTGCGGTCACGGTAGGCGTAGGTCAGCGAGTGGAGCTGCTGTTCCTTGGCCTTGCGGTACAGGCGCGAACGCTGGCCCCGGTAGCCCTTGGAGGCCTCGAGGATGGAACGGCGCTTCTTCTGAGCGTTGACGGCCCTTTTGACGCGTGCCACTGTGATAGTCCTTGATCATCTGGGGGCGCGGCGGCGCCCGAATTCGGTAGTTGTCGGCGTCCGGTTATCCCGGCCGCGGAATCGTCGGGTTGCGACGGTCGAGCTGACCGGAAAGGTCAGGCGAGACCGAGCAGCCGCTTCACGCGGGGGACGTCGACGGAAGCGACGGACTCCGTGCCTTCCAGACGACGAGTCCGGCGAGAGGACTTGTGCTCCAGGAGGTGGCGACGGTTCGCCTGCTCGCGAAGCAGCTTGCCCCGGCCGGTCACCTTGAATCGCTTCTTGGCGCCGCTGTGGGTCTTGTTCTTCGGCATGGATTCCTCTATCTAGTCGTTGAAATCGTTTTACTGCGGGTCGGCCGGCGCAGCCTGCTCGGCAGGCGCGGCCTGCTCGACCGGTGCGGCCGGTTCGACCGGCGCGGCCGGGTCTGCACTCGCGGGACCGGTCGGCAGCGGCTGACGTGTCGCCGCCGGCGCCGAAGAGTCCTGCTGGGCCTTCACCCGCGTCTTCGCACCCTTGTGGGGAGCGAGGACCATGGTCATGTTGCGGCCGTCCTGCTTGGCCGAGGTCTCGACGAACCCGAGATCGGCCACATCGGAGCCCAGACGCTGGAGCAACCGGAAGCCGAGTTCGGGACGCGACTGCTCACGACCGCGGAACATGATCGTGACCTTGACCTTGGACCCGGCTTCGAGGAAGCGAACCACGTTGCGCTTCTTGGTCTCGTAGTCGTGGTCGTCGATCTTCGGACGGAGCTTCTGCTCCTTGATCACGGTCTGGACCTGGTTCTTACGGGACTCGCGCGCCTTCTGCGCGGTCTCGTACTTGAACTTGCCGTAGTCCATGATCTTGCAGACCGGCGGACGGGCATCGGGTGCTACCTCGACGAGGTCGAGGTCGGCTTCGAGCGCGACGCGTAGTGCATCTTCAACACGCACGATCCCAACCTGTTCGCCGCCGGGTCCGATGAGACGAACCTCGGGAACACGGATGCGATCGTTGATGCGGGTCTCAGTGCTGATGGGGCCTCCTAGGTCAAGCGGTGTCGTCTTAACGACCGCACGCAATAACTGCAACCCCTGATTCAACACGAAAGCCCCGCTGCGGTATTTCTCCGCGACGGGGCCCGATGTCGACCGATCGCCCACAGCCGATGCCCTGACGAGCTCGGTTGTCGACCCCCGCGCGCCAGGCACACAGGAAACCCACCACAATGAGCGGGTGACCGGGACCGTTTATCCGAACGATGGATCGCCGGTAACGGTGGGAGTCGGGCTCCACTTATCTGCCCCACGGATGCATGACACATCCAGGGGCGGTCGTCAGCGGAAAGTCTAGCATGGCGTTGGGCTATCACCGAATCGGCCGGGCGCGAGCAACCGCGATCGGGCTCGCTATAGCCTGATCAGCATGACTGACGAGCTCGATCCTCCTGTGCGCGACCTGGCCGACATCCCCGCTGTCGAGGTGATCAGCCGGGCCGCCGTGATGCTGATGAGTTCGGCCGCGGAGAAGCTGGGCCTGGCAGGCGAGAACCCGGATTCGGGCGCGGGCGTCGACCTCGACGAGGCGCGCCGGGTGATCACCGCACTGGCCGGACTGGTCACGGCCTCGGTGGAGTACCTCGGCCCGCACGCCGGCCCGATCCGCGAGGGTTTGCAAGCGCTTCAGCGCGCGTTCCGCGAGGCATCCTCGGTACCGGACGCGCCGGGGACGGGACCGGGCGAGAAGTACACCGGCCCGGTGCACTGAGTTCTGCGCAACGAAAAGATCCGCCGGCGCAGTGCGTCGGCGGATCTTTTTCTGTGCTGCGAGCGAACGTCGCGACTCAGACCACGGGGGTCGGAGTGGGACCGCCGGGGGTGACCGAGACGGCCGAGCCGGAGGAGATCATGTTGGCGAGTGCGGTGAGCAGCGCCGCGCTTCCGGTATCCATTACAGGCGTTCCTTTCGAATCCAGGTCAGACGGTCGGCTTGGTGGGCTCGTAAGCCAACGATGACCCGCCGGCGAGGAAACCGAGAATCTGGGCGATGAGCGCCGTGGTGGCTTCATCCATGAGGACGTTCCTTTCGAACTACACGACGATCGAGCCGTCGACAAACCGCTACTACCCGGCATTCCGGGGACGGTGAGGCGAATGTTACCCACGGCTGTTTCACTTCGTGGCGCTTTCGGAAAGTCCCTGCCGGAACGTCTCGAAAAGGACGGTAGCCCGGCTCAGCGCAGCGCGGCCGCCTTTCGCGCCAACCGCTTGGCCGCGGTCGTCTCCGCCGGTGCCTTCTTCGCCGGGGCGGCTTTCTTCGCCGCCTTCTTCGCAGCGGGCTTCTTCGGCGCCGGCGCTGCCAGCACTTCCTTCAGGAACTGACCGGTGTAGCTGTCCGACACCCCGGCGATATCCTCCGGCGTGCCGGTGGCGACCACCGTACCGCCGCCGGAACCGCCCTCGGGGCCCATGTCGATGACCCAGTCGGCGGTCTTGATGACGTCGAGGTTGTGTTCGATGACGATCACCGTGTTGCCCTTGTCGACCAGTCCGTTGATCACCTTGAGCAGTTTGCGGATGTCCTCGAAGTGCAGGCCGGTGGTCGGCTCGTCGAGGATGTAGACCGTCCGGCCCATGGACCGTTTCTGCAGCTCGGCGGCCAGCTTCACGCGCTGCGCCTCACCGCCGGACAGGGTCGGCGCGCTCTGGCCCAGCCGCACGTAACCCAGGCCGACCTCGACGAGGGTCTTGAGATAGCGGTGGATCGAGGTGATCGCCTCGAAGAAGTCGGCCGCCTCGTCGATCGGCATGTCGAGGACTTCGGCGATGGTCTTGCCCTTGTAGTGCACCTCGAGGGTTTCCCGGTTGTACCGAGCGCCGTGGCAGACCTCGCACGGGACGTACACATCGGGCAGGAAGTTCATCTCGATCTTGAGCGTGCCGTCGCCCGAGCAGGCTTCGCAGCGCCCGCCCTTGACATTGAACGAGAACCGCCCGGGCTGGTAGCCGCGCACCTTGGCCTCGGTGGTGGAGGCGAACAAGGTGCGGATCTTGTCGAAGACGCCGGTGTAGGTGGCCGGGTTCGAGCGCGGGGTGCGCCCGATCGGCGACTGATCGACCTGCACCAGCTTGTCGAGGTTGTCGAGGCCGTTGATCCTGGTGTGCCGGCCCGGCACCTGGCGGGCACCGTTGAGCTTGTTCGCGAGAACGGTGGCCAGGATGTCGTTGACCAGGG
Source organism: Nocardia sp. NPDC055050 (assembly GCF_053608345.1). NCBI lineage: Bacteria > Bacillati > Actinomycetota > Actinomycetes > Mycobacteriales > Nocardiaceae > Nocardia > Nocardia sp. NPDC055050. The sequence continues at coordinate 48,444 of NZ_JBSGVG010000018.1, read as the reverse complement.
TCGACTTGCCCGAACCGGAGACACCGGTGACCGCGGTGAGTACACCCAGCGGGAACGCCACGTCGACATTGCGCAAATTGTGTTCGGTGGCGCCCACGACGGTGAGCTTGCGCTTCTTGTCGATCGCGCGCCGCACCAGCGGCAGCTCGATCTGCTCGCGGCCGGAAAGATAAGCGCCGGTGAGCGATTCGGGCTCGGTCAGCAGCTCCTCATAGGGACCGCTGTGCACCACGCGACCACCGTGCTCGCCCGCGAGGGGGCCGATGTCGACCACCCAGTCCGAGGCGCGGATGGTGTCCTCGTCGTGCTCGACGACGATCAGCGTGTTGCCCAGCTTCTTCAACCGCAGCAGCGTCTCGATGAGCCTGCGGTTGTCGCGCTGGTGCAGACCGATCGAGGGCTCGTCGAGAACATAGAGGACACCGACCAGACCGGAACCGATCTGGGTGGCCAGCCGGATGCGCTGGGCCTCACCGCCGGACAGGGTCGCGGCCGCCCGCGACAGCGTCAGGTACTCCAGGCCGACGTCGAGCAGGAAGCCGAGCCTGGCCTGGATCTCCTTGAGCACCTGTCCGGCGATCGCGGTCTCGCGCTCCCCCAGCGTGAGCGCGTTCAGGAAGTGCGCGCAGTCGCCGATGGACAGTTCACTGACCTCGGCGATCGACTTGTCGGTGCCGTCCGAGGCCAGGGTGACGGCCAGGATCTCCGGGCGCAGCCGGGAACCGTTGCAGACCGGGCACGCCACATCGCGCATGTACCCGTCGTAGTGCTCTTTCATCTGCTCGGACTCGGTGTTCTCCATGCGCCGCTGCAGGAACGGCATCACGCCTTCGAAATCGGCGTAATAGGAACGCTTGCGCCCGTAGCGGTTGGTGTAGGACACGTGCACCTGGTCGGAGCTGCCTTCCAGCACCGCCTTGCGTGCCTTCGCGGGCAGATCGCGCCACGGAGTGTCCATCGAGAAGCCGACCGCCTCGGCCAGCCCGGAGAGCAACCGGTTGAAGTACTCGGCGGTCTGCCCGCGCGACCACGGGGCGATCGCGCCGTCGGCCAGGCTCAGGTCGGGGTCGGGCACCACCAGTTCCGGATCGACTTCCTTGCGGATGCCGAGGCCGGTGCAGTCGGGGCAGGCGCCGTAGGGCGAGTTGAAGGAGAACGAACGGGGCTCGAGGTCCTCGATGTCGAGGGGGTGGCCGTTGGGGCAGGCCAGACGTTCGGAGAAGCGGCGCTCCCGGTCGTGGGCGTGCTCGTCGCGGTCGACGAAATCGAGCACCACGATGCCGTCGGCCAGGCGCAGCGCGGTCTCGATCGAGTCGGTGAGGCGCTGCTTGGAGGCGGCCTTGACCGAGAGGCGGTCGACGACCACCTCGACGTCGTGCTTCTCCTGCTTCTTCAGCTTCGGCGGATCGGTGAGCGGGTACACCACGCCGTCGACCCGCACGCGCGAGTAACCCTGGGTCTTGAGCTGGTCGAACAGGTCGACGAACTCGCCCTTGCGGGTGCGCACCACAGGCGCCAGCACCTGGAACTTGAGGCCGTCGTCCATCGCGAGCACCTGGTCGACGATCTGCTGCGGGCTCTGCTTTTCGATCAGCTCGTGGCAGACCGGGCAGTGCGGCGTGCCCGCGCGGGCGTAGAGCAGGCGCAGGTAGTCGTAGACCTCGGTGATGGTGCCGACCGTGGACCGCGGGTTGCGGTTGGTCGACTTCTGGTCGATCGACACCGCGGGCGAGAGCCCCTCGATGAAGTCGACATCCGGCTTGTCCATCTGCCCGAGGAACTGACGCGCGTAGGCCGACAGCGATTCGACGTAGCGACGCTGTCCCTCGGCGAAGATCGTGTCGAACGCCAGGCTCGACTTCCCGGAACCGGACAGACCGGTGAACACGATCAGGCTGTCGCGCGGCAAATCCAGGTCTACACCTTTCAGGTTGTGTTCCCGAGCTCCGCGCACAGTGAGGCGTTCCGCCACCTGGTGAATCCCTTCTCCATCGTCATCCGCCGACCGGACATATTCCCCCGTCGCCAATGCTAGGCCGGGGGTCCGACAGATTTGGCTGGAGCGCTGGTGCGCTCGCGTTCGCGGCCCCGCGGTCCCGTCGATCAGGCGCCGTCGCTTGCTCCTACGTCGCCTACGCAACGGCACCTGATCGACGGGACGGCCGCGAACCGCCGCTGCGCGGCGGGACCCTCCTCGAGGTCGGGTCGTTGTCGTCGAGTTTCGGCTCTACACCCACGATTTCAGCAATGCGGATTATGTTTGACGACAGGGGGATCGCTCGACATGATGAAGGAGCCGGCGTGCTCGAGGTGTTCCTGGTCGACGACCACGAGATCGTGCGGCGAGGGTTGATCGACCTGCTGGAAGGTGATCCAGAACTCACTGTGATCGGTCAGGCGGGCGGTGTCGCCGAGGCGATGGTGCGCATCCGCGAGGCCCGCCCCGATGTCGCGGTCCTCGACGTGCGGTTACCCGACGGCAACGGCATCGAGCTGTGCCGCAACCTGCTGGCCGAATTCGACGACCTGCACTGCCTGATCCTGACCTCGTTCTCCGACGAGCACGCCATGCTCGACGCCATCCTGGCCGGCGCCAGCGGGTATGTGGTGAAGAACATCGACGGGATGAAACTGGCCGACGCGATCAAGCAGGTGGGCGCGGGCCACTCGCTGCTCGATACCCGCGCCGCCGACGCCCTGCGCGCCCGGCTGCGCCGCAGCGCCGAACCCTCCGGGCCGCTGGCCGGGCTCACCGACCAGGAACGCCGGCTACTCGAACTGCTCGGTGAGGGTCTGACCAACCGGCAGATCGCCGCGCGCATGTTCCTCGCGGAGAAGACGGTCAAGAACTACGTCTCGCGACTGCTGGCGAAACTGGGTGTCGAACGCCGCACCCAGGCGGCCGTCCTGGCGACGAAACTCCGCGAGCCGTGACGGTTCAGGACGGGACGACGATGGTGAGGTTCCCGTCGTAGCGGCGGTAGAGCAGGTTGCCGCGGCCGGTGTGGCTGTCGGTGAAGAACAGGTAGGGCAGCCCGGCGGCGCACAGCGCGTCGGAGGCCTCGTCCTCGGCGAAGACGGGAGCCGCGTCCTGCACCACCCGGACCGGCATCGCGCTAGCGGTCAACGGCAGCTCGGCCGAGGAGTCCGCCGCGGCGGTGAGCCGCTGCCTGGCCAGCGCGACGCCGTGCGGGTCGGCCCACGTGACGATGGCGTCCTCACCGGTATCGGCGTCGGTGAACAGGTAGGCGTCGTAGTCCATCGCGTCCAGCACGGTGCTGGCTTCCAGCGGCGTTCCGGTCATCAGGGCACAGTCCTTGCGACGGATGATCGGCCGCGTCTCGGTGATCTGGGCCAGCGGCCGACGGGCCGGGTCGGGCCACGCGCCGCGCGCTTCCTTGCCCGCGCGGCGGGCGAGCTGACGGTCGAGCCGTTCGGCGGCGAAGGTGACCGCGAAACCGCCGGGGCCGGTGACCTGGACACGGGTGAAGGTGTCGTTGGTACGGATATTGGCCTGCACCAGGGTCGGCTCGTCGTACCCCTGCGGCGCGGTGACGCGCACCCTGGCCGGACTGTCGAGATGATGCCTGCGCATCACGCGGGTGATGGCCCGAACAGCACGGGTGACGTCCTGGGCCGGCACTTCGCCACGCGTGGTCACGGCGAGCTCCGGGTCCGCGGCGGTCGTCCAGTGCTGGGTGCTCGACAACGAATTCATCATGTGCCCCACTTCTCGATCCCAATTCCCGGTGCCCAATGCCACCACTACCGCCGGTGCGAGTGAAGGGCCGAAAGTCCCCTCATTGCGGACTAGACTTTGCTTCGACTCACTCGAGGAGCTGCGAAGACGGGGTACTGCGATGGCGAACGACGGTCGGGGCGGCCGCTATTCGGCTGACCAGACGGTGTCGCGGCAGATGTTGCGCAGCCTGCTCGGCGAGGTCGCCGATCGGGTCGAAGTGATGATCGGTTCACGCGATCGGATGGACGGCCTCGTCGAGGCCATGCTCACCGTCACCGCGGGTCTGGACCTGGACGAAACCCTGCGCACCATCGTGCGGACCGCGATGAGCCTGGTCGACGCCCGCTACGGCGCGCTGGCGGTCCGCGGCCACGATCAGCAGGTCGCGCAGTTCATCGACGAGGGCATGCCGGATCAGATCCGCGACCGGATCGCGCGATTACCCGCGGGCCACGGCGTACTCGGCGCGGTGTTCGCGCACAAGGCGCCGCTGCGGCTGGCCGATCTCACCCAGCACGAATCCTCGATCGGGTTTCCGGCGGGACATCCGCCGATGCACACGTTCCTCGGTGTGCCCGTACGCATTCGGGACGAGGTGTTCGGCAGTCTCTATCTGACCGAGAAGTCCGATGGTCAGCCGTTCACCGAGGAAGACGAAGTCCTGGTACTGGCGCTGGCGGCCGCCGCGGGCATCGCGGTCGACAACGCGCGACTCTACGAGCAGGCACGCACCAGGCAGGCGTGGATCGAGGCGACGCGCGATATCGCGACGGAATTCCTGGCCGGTACCGAATCCGATCGGGTGCTCGGTCATGTGGTCGATCACGCGCGCGGGCTCACCGGATCGCATCAGGCGTTTCTCGCCTCGGTGCCGGTGCCCGACGAATTGCCCGGCGAGATCAGCGAATTGGTGGTCACCCAGTGGACCGGCCCCGATGCGGGCCAGGACTGGCAGACCATCCCGATCGCGGGGACGGTGGTGGGCGACGCCTTCAGCAGACGCACACCGCTGCGCTTCGACGACGTGTCGCAGGTGACACTGGGCGTCGAGTTCCCCGTGGCCGAATTGCCCGGCGCCGGACCGGCTCTCGTGCTGCCGCTGTGCACCCCCGATGCCACCCTCGGCGTCCTGGTGACGTTCCGGCCGCCGGGTTTCGCGCCGTATTCCGACGAGATGCTCGAGCTGACGGCGGCCTTCTGCGATCAGGCCGCGCTGGCGGTGCGGCTGGCCGACGCGCAGCAGCGGATGCGCGAACTCGACCTCGTCGCCGACCGCGACCGGATCGCGCGCGACCTGCACGACCATGTGATCCAGCGCCTGTTCGCGATCGGCCTCACCGTGCAGGCGACCCTGCCCAAGGCAGTGGTTCCCGAAGTGCGGCAACGGCTTTCGACGGTGATCATGGATCTGCAAGAGGTGGTGCAGGAGATCCGCACCTCCATCTTCGATCTGCACGCCAGCGGCTCCGGTCACAGCGAAGGGCTGCAGCAGCGCCTCGAGGTGGCGATCCGGCGCCAGACCTCCGATATCGCCCTGCGCGCGACGATCCAGGTGTCGGGCCCGCTGTCGGTCCTCGATCCGCAGCTGGCCGACCACGCCGAGGCAGTGGTGCGCGAGGCGGTGAGCAACGCGGTGCGCCATTCCGGCGCCGACACCGTCGCCATCGTGATCGAGGTGGCCGACGATCTGGTGATCACGGTGTCCGACAACGGCTGGGGTATCCCGAACCACGTCATCCGCAGCGGGCTGCGCAATCTCGAGCAGCGCGCGCAGGAGGCGGGCGGGTACTTCGAGGTCGGTCCGGCGAAACGCCCCGACGCCGACGGCAACCACCCCGAGATGCCGGGTACACAGCTGCGCTGGGCGGTGCCCCTGCCCCAGGACGCGCCGACGACCGGCGGATTCGCCCTCGCCGCCGGACCCGAGACGGGCGAGGATTGAGTCAGGCCGCGGCCAAGACCACGGCGGCGTTGTTGCCGCCCATTCCCATCGACAGTTTCAGCGTCGCGCCGTCGAGCAGCGGGGTCGGGCCGTTGAGCAGTCGCGGGTGCGCGGGCGCCACAGCCGGCGCCGACGCGACGATGCCGCGCTCGTAGGACAGAGAGATCGCGGCGACTTCGACCGCCGCGCAGGCGCCTTGACAGTGCCCGGTGAGCGGTTTGAGCGCGGCGATGGCGGGCCGGTCGTCGAAGACGGTGCGCAGCACGTCGCGTTCGGCGGCATCGCACTGCCTGGTCCCGGTGCCGTGCGCGTTGTAGTACGCCACGTCGCCGGCGTCGATCCCCGCGTCGGCCAGAGCGCGCCGGACGCAGGCGATGATCTGGGCGTGGCTGGGATCGACCGAGACGACATGGAAGGCGTCGTTGGTCATCGCGCCGCCGAGCAGCCGCGCATAGGGCCGCTCGACCGCGTCGGTGAGCAGCAGTGCCACCGACGCCTCGGCCATCGTGAAACCGAGGGTGCCCTCCTGAAAGGGCCTGCAGGCGGTGAACGGGTCGGCATCGGCGATCGCGGCACCCAGACCGACGAAATGTTCGAGCATGTCCGGGGTGGCCGACAGGTCGGTGGTGATGCACAACACATCGTCGACCAGACCCGCGTCACGCCACATCTTCGCCGTCAGCAGCGCGACAGTGCCCGAACTGCACGCCGCCGACACGTTCATCGCGGGCCCGTGGAAACCGAACTCCTGCATCACCACCGAAATGGGTGTCGACGGCAGCATCCGCAGATAGTCGCGTGAGCGCCGGTGGCCCTCGTCACGACGGTAGAAATCGCGCCAATCGGCGACATCGCCCAGGGTGAACGCGTGCACGAGGCCGACGGTGCGCCCCTCCCGGCGCCACCCGCGTTCCTGCGCGTCGGCGATCGCCTCGGCGGCCGCGGCGAACACGGCACGCCCGAACAGACCGGTTCCGTAGGCTGCGTCACCACCGTCGGGAATCAGCCCGACCCAGGCATGCTGATCACGTCCGGGCCCGTAACCGGGGTACAAACGGGCTGCCGGTTTGCACCCCAACAATCCCTGCCACAGCGATTCCCGACCCCACCCGTAACCGGAGACAACACCCATGCCGGCGATCGACATAGAATCGAGGCGGTGGGTCATGCCGCCCGTGAGCACATCCAGTGTCACATCGCTCCTCGCGGATCTTCATGAAGGATCACCAGACTAGTCCGGTATGCCGTTCGCAGACCAGGCCGAGATCGGGGGTTTCGCAGTGGGAGAAGGAAGGACCGACGCGGCGAGCGCCGAGCAGCTCGCGCAGCGCTACCGGTCGCTGGTCGAACACACTCCCGATGCCATCTGTGTGCACGAGTCGGGGACGATCGTCTACGTCAATCCGGCGATGGTTCGCCTGCTCGGCGCCCGTTCGGTGGACGACCTGCTCGGCTTGTCGATCACCGACTTCGTCCATCCCGATTCCGTCGCGGCCATGCTCGAACGGATCGATCAGCTCACCGCCGAGGGATCGGCCTCGCCGCCCACCGACATGGATCTCGTCCGGGTGGACGGGCGCACGGTGCCGGTGCAGACCGTGTCGGTGCTCACGGTGTGGCAGGAGAAGCTCGCGTTCCAGGTGGTCGTGCACGATCTCACCGCCCAACGCGCGGCGGAGGCGTCGGCGCGGCAGGCGGAGGCGTATTTCACCACCGTGGTGTCGCAGCTGGAAGAAGGCGTGCTCGTCGTCGATCGGCGCGGTCGCCTCGAATCGATCAACCCCGCAGGCAAACGCATACTCGGCATCGCCGCGGAGGCCGAGCCGGTACTCGGACTGCACATCGACGAACTGCCCATGAAAATGCTCGACCGCGACGGCCGACCACTCGCGCCCGACCAGCATCCGATGGCGCGCACCCTCGCGACGGGAGAGGCGGTGACCCAGTTCATTTTCGGAGTCGAGCGCACCGACGGGCAGCTGGTATGGCTGTCGTGCAACTGCCGATTACTCAATCCGGACAGCCCGGAGTCGGCGGGGGTGTCCTCGTTCGCCGACATCACCGCATTCCGGGCCAGCAAGCGCCAGCTCGAGTACCAGGCCACCCATGACGCGCTGACCGGGCTCGCGAATCGTTCCCTGATCCTGTCGCAGCTGTCCACGGCGCTGGCCGACGACGGCGGCACGCTGATCACCACGGTGCTGTTCATCGACCTCGACGGCTTCAAAGCGATCAACGACACCCTCGGGCACGCCATCGGCGACACGGTGTTGCAGATCGTCGCCCAGCGGTTGCAACAGGCGCTGCGCACCGAAGACCTGGTCGGGCGGCTGGGGGGCGACGAATTCCTGGTGTTGCTGGCCGGTCATCCGCAGCGCGCCGACCTGCCCGCACTGGTGGAGCGCCTGCGCGTGAAGATGGCGGAACCGATCATCGCCAGCGGTCACCGTCTCGAGGTGAGCGCCTCGGTCGGCATCACCGAACTCGGCCCGCACGAACGGCGCACGCCCGAAGCCGTGCTGCACGACGCCGACCTGGCGATGTACCGCGACAAGCCGGCGGCCCATCGTGAGCTCGGTCTCGGTCAGAATCGACGCTCGAACAACACCCACGCCTCCTGACAGACTGGTCGGCGTGATCGTCGAACACGCGCTGTTACCCGTTCGCCCCGGCGCCGCCGCCGCTTTCGAAGCGGCCTTCGCGCAGGCGTATCCGATCATCGCGGGAATGCCCGGTTTCGGTGGGTTGTCGTTGTCGCGCTGTGTCGAGCGGCCCGACTGCTTCCTGTTGCTGGTGCGCTGGGAGCAGCTGGCCGACCACACAGTGGGATTCCGTGAGTCACCGGAATATCAGCGCTGGCGTGCGCTGTTGCACCACTTCTACGAGCCTTTCCCGGTGGTCGAACACTTCACGCCGATCCTCGGCGACGAAGTGTTCCCGGTCGCGGCGGCCCTGCCCGCGGACACGTAGACTCGACAACTCTGTTCTCAACGCGGTGACAAAGGAGTCCTGTTTTGCCCGACCGCCTCGCCGACGCCTCCCCGGCCGCGCACAACCGCGAGATCGAACAGGAGCAGCAGTACCTCTCGGTGCTCTACGACCGGCTCGACGGCATGCGCGACTACGCGCAGAACCGGCTCAAGACTGTGCTCCTCGAATCCGGTGGCACACCGCAGGCGCGCAGTGAGCGCGAGTCCTTCACCCAGCTCTACAACGAGGACCTGTCCAAATACGACGCCGCCGAGCACGGTCTGTGCTTCGGCCGGATCGATCTGGAAGGCACCGAGGACGCGGCGCGCTACATCGGCAGGCTCGGCATCCTCGACGAGGACAACGACTACGAGCCGCTGCTGCTCGACTGGCGCGCTCCGCTGGCCCGACCGTTCTACCTGGCCACCACCGCCAATCCCGAGAACGTCACCCGGCGCAGGCACATTCGCTCGCGCAACCGCGCGGTGACCGCGATCAACGACGAGTACCTCGATCTCGATGCCGCCGAGCGCGACGGTGTGGTCGGCACCGACGACGGCGTCGGTGGTGAGAGCGCGCTGCTGTCGGCGCTCAACGCCGCCCGCACCGGGCACATGAACGACATCGTCGAGACGATCCAGAGCGAGCAGGACGCGATCATCCGCTCCGAGCACAAGAGCGTGCTCGTGGTGCAGGGTGGGCCGGGCACCGGCAAGACCGCCGTCGCGCTGCATCGCGCGGCCTTCCTGCTCTACACCTATCGGCAGCAGCTGGCCAAGAGCGGCGTGCTGATCATCGGCCCGAACGCCACCTTCCTCGACTACATCGGCCAGGTGCTGCCCTCGCTCGGCGAGACCGGCGTGCTGCTGTCGACCATCGGCGACCTGTACCCGGGGGTGAAGGCGGTGCGCGAGGATTCGCTGCGCGCCGGGGAGATCAAGGGTTCCCTCGACATGCTCGAGGTGCTCAAGCAGGCGGTGCGCGACCGTCAGGAAGTGCCGTCGGAGCCGGTGCGCCTGGCGTTCGACGGCTACCCGGTGACGCTGGACCGCAAGATCGCGACCAGGGCGCGTGGGCGGGCCCGCTCCTCGCGACGCCCGCACAACCTGGCCAGGCCGATCTTCGCGTCGTCGGTGATCGACGCGCTCACCGATCAGCTCGCCGCCACGATGGGCGCCGACCTGTCCGGCGGCACGAGCCTGCTCAGCTCCGCCGACCTCAGCGAGATCGGCGACGAGATGCGCGCCGACCCGCACGTGCAGGCCGCGATCAGCGCGCTGTGGCCGGTGCTCTCGCCCCAGGAAGTGCTCGCCGACCTGCTCGCCGACCCGGCGCGTCTCGACCGCGCCGCCAAGACGTTGAGCCCCGAGGACCGCGCCGAGCTGGTGCGCTCCGACGACGGCACCTTCGGCGCGGCCGACGCCCCGCTGCTCGACGAGCTGGCCGAGCTGCTCGGGGTCGACGACACCGAGGAACGCGAACGCTCGCGTCGCCGGTGGCGAGCCCAGATCGAGGAGGCCCAGGACGCCCTCGACATCCTCACCGGTTCCGCCCCGCAGGACATCGAGGACGAACTCGATCCCGAGATCCTGATGGCCTACGACCTGATCGACGCCTCCCAGCTGGCCCAGCGCCAGGAATTCGGCAACCGCCAGACCACCGCCGAACGCGCCGCGGGCGACCGGACCTGGACCTACGGGCACGTGATCGTCGACGAGGCACAGGAGCTTTCGGAAATGGCGTGGCGCATGGTGATGCGGCGCATCCCGAATCGCTGGATCACCGTCGTCGGCGACGTGGCCCAGACCGGTGATCCGGCCGGCGCGTCGTCCTGGCAGCGGGTGCTGGAACCGTATGTGGCACAGCGCTGGAAGCTCACCGAGCTCACGGTGAACTACCGCACTCCCGCCGAGATCATGGCGGTCGCGGCCGATGTGCTCGCCGAGATCGACCCGGGTACCAAGGTGCCGCGTTCGGTGCGCGAGACCGGCAATCCCCCACGCGCCTACCGGGTGTTGCCCGCCGACATCGCGGGCGAGGTGGCGCGGTTGCTCGAGGTCGAGCACGGTCCGGGTACCTCCGCGGTCCTCGCTCCCGCGGCCCTGGTACCCGAATTATCCTCGCTGGCAGGTGAATCCGTTCAGGTCCTCACCGTGCACGACGCGAAGGGCCTCGAGTTCGACCGGGTGTACCTGGTGGAGCCACAGGCCATCCTGGACGAGTCCCCCCGCGGACTCAACGACCTGTACGTCGCGCTGACCCGCGCGACCCAGCGACTGGCCGTGGTGCACACCGAAGACCTCCCCGAGGTGCTGTCCGCGCTCGAACCGGCCTGAGACACAACGAAGGCCCCTGACCGCAGTCGGTCAGGGGCCTTCCTCGTCGAACTAGCGGACGGTGTGCACGATCAGCACGTCCGAACGGGACTTGCGGGCCACGTCCGAGGGGACGGAGCCGAGCAGGCGACCGGTGAGGGTGTTGAGGCCTCGGTTGCCGACGACGAGCAGGTCGGCGTCCACTTCGTTGACGAGGTCGAGCAGCGAATCGACCGGCTCGCCGACGATCGCGCGGTCGACGATGTTCTTCGCACCGGCGGCCAGCGCCTTCTCCCGGGCGACATGCAGGATCTCGTTGGTCGGGGCCGAGCCACGGACCTGGTAGGCCTCGTCCTTGAGCACATCGGCGGCAGCGGCGACGTCGCGGTCGTCGGTCGGGAAGTAGGCGCAGGCCAGCACGAGAGTTGCCTCAGCGTCCCCGGCGAGCGCCGCGGCCTTCTCCACCGCCACGTACGACGAATCCGAGCCATCAGTACCGACGACAATGGTCCGGTAGGCGGTCATCTCTCCTCCAACTTGGTCGGTGCCAGCACCGAACCACTCGGGAATCGAGCGTCAGCGCGGCAATTGGCTCGACCCTAACGCCAAATCAGGCCGATTTATCAGAAATCGCAACAGATCACACCGGGAGTGTTGGCGCCCCTGCCCGATGTCACGGTGGCCTTCGCAACAATCGAGAAGATTCACCTGCGGCAACAAGACCGCAGTTCGAAGAAATTGTGGCCTATCACAACACGATCAACGACGTAGTGCGGCTGGGACTTTGATCACATCAACCGGAGAAACTGGGGAACCCGCAGGCCGCGCTTCCGGTGCCGGTATTCGCCGCCACGGTCACCGTGGCGGGGGTGATCCACCAGCTGTTGAGATAGCTGTCGACTTTCGCCGTCAACTGGTGCGAGCCGGCGGCGGCGGGACGCCACGAGGTCTTGGTCTCGCCGATCGCCGGGATCGCGACCGTGTCGATCACATCACCGTTGTCGTAGAAGGTCACCGGTGCGCCGGCGTGGCCCGAGCTGTAGCCGACGACGTTGACCGCGACCACCGTGTAGGAACAGCCGACCTTCGGATCGGCACTCGATACGCTGACCCGCTGGCCATCCGAGATATCCGCGTGCGCGCCCGGCGCGAGCAGAGCCGTGGCGGCCAGCGCGGTCGCGAGGGCGGCGCCGAGACGGGCGGTCCGATCGAATGATGTTGTCACTGTTGATGTCCTGACTTCTCCACGCAGCAACGGCCGCTGCGAATGCGGTGACACTATCGACGAACACCGCTGTTCCAAGGTGGAACGCCAATATTTCAGACCCCCTACTTCTCGGGTCTGGACGCACCCGGTCAGCGCGCCGTGGGGACAGCGCTCACCGCCTGTGCGCTGCGCGCGTATTCCGTCGGCGACATCCCGATCTCGGCGGTGAATTCACGGCTGAAATGCGCCTGGTCGAAATAGCCGAGCTGGGCCGCGAGTACCGCGAGATCAGGGCGGCCGTGCGCGAGCAGATCGGCGGCGTCCTGCAATCTGAACCGGCACAGCACCCACTTCGGGCCTGCCCCGACATAGCGGCGGAACAGGCGTTGCAGGGTGCGGATCGGAACGGCGAAACGATCGGTGACCTGGTCGACCCTGGTCAGCTCCGGATCGTTCGCCATGGCGGTGACGATGCGGGTCACCAGCGCGTAGTGCGGATCGTCGGTGCGACCACGGCCCGCGAAGAACTCCTCGACGATGTCGCGGCGGCGCTCGTCGGACTGTTCGGCCAGCACTCGGTCGGCCAGGCCCGCGGCCTCGGGCAACACCGCGCACAGCGGGGCCGAATCATCGCGCAGCGCGCCGACATCCATGCCGGTGAAGGCACCGAATCCGCCGGGGGCGAACCGGATGCCGAAGGTCTCGCCTTCCCCGGCGAGCTCGCGCACGTACTTCGTCGTGCACACCCCGGTGACGAAGCCGCCGGTGCGGATGGTGCTGCGTTCGAAGGTGACGTTCACACACGGGAACGACAGCACCTGCGCCGAATAGCTGGGCCGGCCGCGCAGATCCCACCGCACCACCCAGTACCGGTCCGCGAACTCGGCCAGCGCGGGCCCGACCCCCAGCCGGTTCAGCGACCGGTGTCTCGCCTGCTCCTCCGGGTGCAGGATTCCTTTCACATCACCGGGATCCGGCGCCGCCGTCATCATCGGCCGATCTGTCGCGTTCTTACAAGACGGGCCGTCGGCCGCGGAGCAGGATCGTAGTCATGACCAATCCCGTTGCGCCCATTCCGGAGGGCTACCACTCCATCACCTGTTTCCTGGCCGTGCCGGACGGAAACGCGGCCATCGACTTCTACACCGCGGTCTTCGAGGCGAAGGTGCTCAGCCGCGCCGATCTGCCCGACGGCCAGCCCGCGCACGCCGAACTGCTCATCGGGGATTCCACCCTGCAGCTCGGAATGCCCATCCCCGACAACAATGTTCGCGCCCCCGAGGACTGGGTGCACACCTCGGTGGTGCACTACTGCCCCGACGTGGACGCGGTGATCGCCCGCGCGCTCTCCCACGGTGCCCGCAGCGCCGAGGAACCGCAGACCTTCGTCACCGGAGATCGCTTCGGCGTGGTGATCGACCCCTTCGGCCACCGCTGGGCGGTGATCACCCGCGTCGAGGACGTCTCGAAGGAGGAGGCCGACCGCCGCGTCGCCGCGTGGATGGCCGAGCAGGCGTAGCGCCTCGCCGGGCCGGGTCCGCAGCGGCCTCGCCTCCGAGCAGCACCCGCGCGATCGGTCGCGCGACTCGGGGGCGGGGTCGCCCGGGGACCGTGGCGCCGGCATGGTCAAGAAATCCCCGCGGCGTCCATCCCGCGCAGCTCCTTCTTCAGGTCGGCGATCTCGTCACGCAACCGGCCCGCCAGCTCGAACTGCAATTCGCGGGCCGCGTTCATCATCTGCGCGGTGAGTTCGGTGACCAGGGCGGCCAATTCGGCACGTGGCATCGACTTCACATCGCGTTCGGCGTAGATACCCGAGCTGGCCCGGCCCGGTTCGCCCTGGGCGCGCCTGCCGCGGCTGACATTGCGGCCCGATCCGCCGACGGCCACCTCGTCCTCGGCCTCGGTGTACACCTGATCCAGGATGTCGGCGATCTTCTTGCGCAGCGGCTGCGGGTCGAGGCCGTTCTCGGTGTTGTAGGCGATCTGCTTGGCACGGCGACGGTCGGTCTCCTCGATGGCGTGCTGCATCGAGTCGGTGATCTTGTCCGCGTACATGTGCACTTCGCCGGACACGTTGCGCGCCGCGCGGCCGATGGTCTGGATGAGGCTGGTGCTCGACCGCAGAAAGCCTTCCTTGTCGGCGTCGAGGATCGCGACCAGCGACACCTCGGGCAGGTCGAGGCCCTCACGCAGCAGGTTGATGCCGACGAGCACGTCGTATTCGCCCAGGCGTAGCTGCCGGAGCAGTTCGACGCGCCGCAGCGTGTCGATCTCGGAGTGCAGGTAGCGGACCTTCACACCGAGGCCGAGCAGGTAGTCGGTGAGGTCTTCGGACATCTTCTTGGTGAGTGTGGTGACCAGAACCCGCTCGTTGCGCTCCGAACGCTCACGGATCTCGTGCACCAGGTCGTCGATCTGCCCCTTGGTGGGCTTGACCACGACCTTCGGATCGACCAGGCCGGTCGGGCGGATGACCTGCTCGACCACCTCACCGCCGACCTGACCCAGCTCGTAGTTGCCCGGTGTCGCCGACAGATACACCGCCTGGCCGATTCGACCGGCGAACTCCTCCCAGGTCAGCGGCCGGTTGTCGACCGCCGACGGCAACCGGAAACCGAAATCGACGAGGTTGCGCTTACGCGACATGTCACCTTCGAACATGCCGCCGATCTGCGGCACCGTGACGTGCGATTCGTCGATCACGAGCAGGAAGTCGTCGGGGAAGTAGTCGAGCAGCGTCGCAGGCGCCGAACCCGCCGGGCGCCCGTCGATGTGGCGCGAGTAGTTCTCGATGCCCGAGCAGAAGCCGACCTGACGGATCATCTCCAGGTCGTATTCGGTGCGCATCCGCAACCGCTGAGCCTCGAGCAATTTGCCCTGACGTTCCAATTCCTCGAGCCGCGCGGCCAATTCGGCCTCGATGTCGCCGACCGCGCGCTCCATCCGCTCCGGACCGGCCACGTAGTGGGTGGCCGGGAAGATGCGCGCCGAATCGACCTGGCGCACCACGTCACCGGTGAGCGGGTGCAGGTAGTAGAGCGCCTCGATCTCGTCACCGAAGAACTCGATGCGGATCGCCAGCTCCTCATAGGACGGGATGATCTCCACGGTGTCGCCGCGCACCCGGAAGGAACCCCGGGTGAACGACATGTCGTTGCGGGTGTATTGCACGTCGACGAGCAGCCGCAGCAACGCGTCGCGGTCGATCTCGCCGCCGACCTCGAGCTGCACCGACCGGTCCAGATACGACTGCGGGGTGCCCAGACCGTAGATGCACGACACCGAGGCGACCACCACGACATCGCGACGCGAGAGCAGACTCGAGGTCGCCGAGTGCCGCAGCCGCTCGACGTCGTCGTTGATCGAGCTGTCCTTCTCGATGTAGGTATCGGTCTGGGCGATGTACGCCTCGGGTTGGTAGTAGTCGTAGTACGAGACGAAGTACTCGACCGCGTTGTTGGGCAGCATCTCGCGCAGCTCGTTGGCCAGCTGCGCGGCCAGGGTCTTGTTCGGTGCCATCACCAGCGTGGGGCGCTGCAACTTCTCGATCAGCCAGGCGGTGGTCGCCGATTTACCGGTACCGGTGGCGCCGAGCAGGACGACGTCCTTCTCCCCCGCGTTCACCCGGCGCTCGAGCTCGGCGATGGCCGCGGGCTGGTCGCCGGCGGGCGAGTACTCGCTGACCACCTCGAATCGAGCGCCCGAGCGCTCGATCGTGCCGACGGGGCGGTGTTCGGAATGGGCGATCGGGTGACCCCGCTCTTCGTACCCTTCCGTCGGGATCTCGGTTGCGAATGCCATGGATCCAGCTTAGGCGCGACCACTGACACGTTTGCGCTCCAAGCGAGCCGCCGCCCGTCCGCCACACCCCGCGCCGCGCCGAGTGCTGCCGGTCGGGTCGTGGTCGTTCTGGTGAACTTCTGCTCATCGATGCCGTCGCGGCACTGCGCGACTGTGACGACAGCCACCGGCAAGCAAACCGTCGGCGACCCCCATTTCGCCTGGTCGGGGCGACCGCCCACGAATGCGGCGAATGACCGGCACTTCGCGTGATGTCCGAAAAGTCCCTTGCGCCAAGGATATTCGACGATCGAGGCGCCGAATCGACCACGCCACAACTCCCGATGCGGGCGTACCCTGAGTTGATCATCGGACGTGGTGAAGGACAAGGCCATGAGCGTTCTACTTCCCCTGCTCGTCGCGGCTCCCGCGGTAACCGGATTCGCCGGCTATTTCGCCAGAGAGATACGCGGCCCGCTAACACCGACCACCGTCTCCACGACCGTCGCCCCCTCTGCCAGACCCCGGGTCGAATACTTCGACCTGGCCGAGCTGACCAGCACCGACGCCAAGGGCTACATCCGCCCGGTCGACCGGTACGAAGTGCAGCCGTGGGGCATCTACCTGGCCCGCATCCTCGACCGGCCGCACGGTCGCTACGAGGAGTCGTGGATGCTGCCCGGCCAGGCCATTCGCGCCACCATCAGCCACGACCGGCCCGGCCATCACCGCAGCCACGACTATGTGCTCGACATCATCGAGTGCGTCCAGGTCGGGCCGAAACGGTGGCGGGCCACCGACTACTTCCTCGACATCGCGGTGCGGCGCGGCCGGTCCTCGACGCTGTCCGGGTCCAGCGAACTGCTCGCCGCGCACGCCGCGGGCCATGTCGGCACCGAGCACGCCGACCGGGCGTTCGAGCGTGCCGCGCACGCGCTCGACGGGCTGGCGGCCAACGACCACGATGTCGAGCAATGGTTGCGGTCGCAGGAGATCACCCTGACCTGGATGTGACCGGCGACCGGGCGCGGGTCGGCACGCGCCGGTAGATTCTGCGCTCATGACGCAGGCATCCACCGTGCACGTGCATCCACCCAAGGTCGAGTACTTCGACGTCGCGGCCGGAACGAACACCGATCCCAAAGGTTTCGTCCGGCCGGTGGAGATCTATCGGGTGGAACCGTGGGGCCTGTACATGGGTCGCCACTCCGATCACGCGCACTTCCACTACCTGGAATCGTGGGTGCTGCCGGAGCTGTCGCTGCGGGCGTCGAAGCTGCACTACAACCCCGGCGTCGAGCAGTGGCAGGACATCTATGTCGATGTGGGCGCGTTCACCAGGGAGTCGCCGACGCTGTGGCGCTCGGTCGACCACTACCTCGACGTACTGGTCCGCACTCGGCGTGATGTCCGGCTCGTCGACGTCGACGAGCTGCTGGCCGCGCACACCGACGGCCTGCTGGACGCCGCGCAGTGTCAGGCGGCGATCGAACACGCCACCGCGGCGATCGACGGGATCGCCGCGCACGGCTATTCACTCGAGGAGTGGCTGAGCACCTTCGGGATGACGCTGACCTGGCGCCGAAACGACGAACCGCCCGGACCTCGGTAGGCGGGTCCGGGCGGTGCGGGGAGTCGGTATCAGCCGGCCGACAGGCTCGGGAACAGATCCGCGAGGCCACCGCCGCACGACGCGCTTCCGGTGCTGCCCGCCGCACCCACGGTGACGGTGATCGAGTCGCTGATCAGCAGCTGACGCGCTTCGAGCTTGTGCTGGCCCGCCGTGGTCGGCTTCCAGGTGATGCTCACGGTGCCCGAGAGCAGCGACGGCGACACCGGGCTGCCCGGAATATCCACGCCGTTGTCGGTGAACTTCACCGAGGTCAGCCGGTCGACCTCGACGCTGGCGGTCAACTTGTAGCTGCAACCGACCTTGTGGTCGGTTCCGGCCACGCCGAGATTGCCGACCCAGGCCGAGGCCTGCGGAGCGGCCAGCACGAGGCTGGCGGCGACGGCGCCGAGTGCGGTGATGCCGAAGCCCGCACGGCCGAACTGACGGTGATGTGTTGTCATACGCGCTACAACTTCCCTGTGAATCGAGTCACCCTGTAGTGACTTCGCACAATTTACACAGCGCGCGACAGCGTGCGGACAGTTTCCGAAACATTGACGTTTAACAGATTGGTACGCGGTTCACGCGCGAGCGGTGGCCCACTCGGTGACCACCGGATAGACCGCGTCGAACCACGGTTCCTTCACCACGTAGTAGGCGTCACCCGCCGCGTCGCCGGTCAGATCCGCCGCCGCGAGCTCGGCTCCGCGCTTGACCGCCAGGTACTCCGACCGCGCGCTCTCGTTCGCGCGCAACCAGTCACGCAGATCGAGCGCGAACCGCTGGCCGAGCGAATCCCGCACGCGCAGATGGATATTGGCCGGCCTTCCCGGATCGGCGTTGCCGTGCAGACGCTTTCCCCACCGGGCGAGGTCGGTCCCCTCGGGATCGCCATGACTCGGTTTCGGATTGTCGTGCGTCACCTGGGGAGCGAGCGGGAACCCGGCGGACGTCAAGGCATCCGTCAGCGATTCGGCTGTGGCCATGTCGGCCACCGTCACCTGGATGTCGATGATGTCCTTGGCGGGGAGTCCGTGCACCGCGGTGGATCCGACGTGATCGATGCGCACCGCCGACGCACCGCAGGCCAGGTGCAGCCGGGCGATGATCCTGCGCGCCTGCATATCCCATTCCGGGTCGGTGACGAGAACATAGCCGGCTCGCGCCCGGGCGCCCTCGCGCTGATTGCGCTCGAACGGCACCAGCCGCCGCGTCCACAGGTCACGGACCTGCGCCTCGACCACCTCCGGCGCACCGTTGTTGTCGAGCCACACATCGGCGACCGCGCGGCGCTGGTCGTCGGTGGCCTGGGCCGCGATCCTGACCCGAGCGTCGGCTTCGGCCACGCCGCGATGTTCGACCAGCCTGCGCAGCCTGGTCTCCTCCTCGGCCCCCACCACCACGACGAGCTGCATCAGCGGCGCGAGCCCGTTCTCGACCAGGAGCGGAATATCCTGCACCACAACGGCATCGGTGGCCGCCTCGCCGATCAGATCCGCGGTGCGGGCGCCGACCAGCGGATGGGTGATGGCGTTGAGCTTGCCCCGCGACACATCGTCGGCGAAGGCGACCGCGGCCAGCGCGGGCCGGTCCAGGCTGCCGTCGGGGCTCAGAATGCCCTCACCGAACTCCTCGACCAACGCGGCCAGACCCGGCGTCCCGGGGGCGACGACCTCGCGGGCGATCGCATCGGAGTCGATGAGCACCGCCCCGAGTTCGACCAGCGTCCGCGCCACTGTGGATTTACCCGCTCCCATGCCTCCGGTGAGGCCGATCCGCAACATGGGCCCAGTCTCGCATCCCCGCCGCCGCGCCGTGGCACCTGCTCCGACACGCCCATGCCCGGAGCGGCGGAAGATCCCGGGCCGGGCGCGTCGCGTGGATTAATCTTCCGCGCAGGCGAGAAGGCCGCACGACTACCGGAGGATGATCATGAGTACCAGGAACCACCGGGCGGCTCGCCACCGCCTCGGTATGCCGGGCGGTGTGCACTGCATCGAATTCCCGGCTGTCGCAGCGACTCTCGCCGAGTACCGGCGCTCCTGGTTCAGTACCCTGCTCTCCCCCGCCAGACACAGCTTCGCCGCGATGCGCAAACGCCCGAGCATGGCCACCGGATACTGGTCGCCCGCCGCCGCGAGCTGACAGTGGGCCCGGCGCGATGCCGAGCCCACCCCCAGCTCAGACGCCGACGAGACCGCTCGGCGCGCGCCGCGCCCCCGGCTGCTGCGCCGGCATCGCATTCGGCGGCACCGGGTACGGCACACCCTGTCCGAGAGTGCCCGCCGCGATATTCGGACCGCACTGCGCGATCGCCGCGTCGGCCTTGGGGCGGGGGTCGGGCAGCACCGGTTTCGCGGCATCAGGCGCCGCGGCAAAGTCGAACGTGGACGTCATATCGCCGGTGACGCTGCGTCGCCACGCGGTCAGATTCGGCACATCGACACCGAATCTGGTTTCCAGCAACCGCAATTGAGACGTGTGGTCGAAGGTCTGCGAGGCGACCAACCCACCGCGGCTGTACGGCGAGATCACCATGCACGGCACCCGGTAACCCAGTCCGATCGGGCCGGTGATCCCGCCCGCGGCGGGCACCCGATCCAGTGGCACCGTCAGGAATTCGCCCGCGGTGCCGGGCGGCGGGGTCGGCGGCGTGACGTGGTCGAAGAAGCCGCCGTTCTCGTCGTAGCTGATGATCAGCGCCGTCTTCTCCCACACCGCCGGATTCGAGGTGAGGATATCGAGGAGCTGCACTATGCCGAGCGCACCGAAAGCCGCGGGCAGCGCGGGGTGTTCGCAGTGCAGCAGCGACGGCACCACCCAGGACACCGCGGGCAACGTGTTGTTGGCGACGTCGGCCTGGAAGTCGTTCGGGTAGGTCGGTGCGATACCGCGTCGTGCCAGTTCGGAATTCGGGTCGGCGGCCTGGGTGAAGCAGCCCATCATGCCGTCCAGGATCATCGACGAGGCCGGGCCGACATCGCGATTGCTGTAGATCTTCCACGGCACCCCGCCCTCGGACAGGTTCTCCGGGTAGGTACGCCAGCTGTAGACGTTCTTCGGAAGCAGGGTCGGCGTCTCCACCAGCGGACCGCCCGCCAGACCGTCGGGGTCGATGCTCGCGCTCATCCAGTACAGCCGATTGGGGTCGGTGGGGCCGAGCACCGAGCAGTGGTAGTTGTCGCACAGCGTGAACGCCTGCGCGAGCTCGGTGTGGATCGGAATGTCTTCCGGCAGGTAGTAACCCATCGCCGCGGGCGCGTTCGCCGGCCCGACCGAGGCCACCGACATCGGCATCCAGCCGTCGTTGCGGCCGTTGTTGAATGCCTTGTGCATGCCCGGCCAGGTGTGGTCGGGGTCGTTGATGCACTCCCCGTCCAGTGTGGCGCCGCGGGTGGTGTCGAGCCGGAACGGTTCGACGAAACCGTCTGCGGTGGGCCCGATTCCGGGCGACCACCCGTACTGACGCCACGACGCGGAGGATTCACCGAACCCACGCACCCCCGACAGGGTGCCGAAATAGTGGTCGAAGGACCGGTTTTCCTGCATGAGCAAGACGAAGTGCTCGATATCGCCGAGCCCGCCCATCCCCACCGGATCGGCGGCGAAAGCTCGGTCGATAATCGGATTCGCCCAGGTGGCAAGCGTTCCCACCGCACCGGCGGCCATCGCTTTCGCGAGGAACTGTCGCCGGTTGAGGCCGGCGAAGGGACCAGAACTCATCGGAGTGGAGCACCTTTCCCGTAGGGGATGGAGCAATCGCGCACACGCTACACCCACCGGAAAAGGCCGAAGGCCCCGGTCCGTATGGACCGGGGCCTTCGGTAGTGCAAGGAGTGATTCAGCCGTTACCGGTGAATCAGGCGTTGCCGCTGAGCTTCTCCCGCAGAGCCGCGAGCTGGGCATCGCTGGCCAGCGAGCCGCCCGTGGACTCGGCCGGACCGGAGGTGGACGCAGCCGCGCTGCCACCGGTCTCGGAGGAGTAGTTGCCCGCGACGGGACCACCAGCGGCGGCCTCGGCGGCAGCGTCGGCTGCCATCTTCTCCATCTGGGCAGTGTGCATCTTGTGGCGACGCTCGGCCTCGGCGTAGCGGCCTTCCCACTCTTCACGCTGCTTGTCGAACCCGTCGAGCCACTCGTTGGTGTCGGGGTCGAAGCCTTCGGGGAAGATGTAGTTGCCCGCATCGTCGTAGCTGTCGGCCATGCCGTACTTCGACGGGTCGAACTCGGCGTTGTAGTCCTCGTTCGCCTGCTTCAGCGACAGCGAGATACGACGACGCTCGAGGTCGATGTCGATGACCTTGACCATGGCGTCGTCGCCGACGGCCACAACCTGGTCCGGGACCTCGACGTGGCGCTCGGCCAGCTCGGAGATGTGGACCAGGCCCTCGATGCCCTCTTCGACGCGCACGAAGGCACCGAAGGGAACCAGCTTGGTGACCTTGCCGGGCACGATCTGGCCGATGGCGTGGGTCCGGGCGAACTGACGCCACGGGTCTTCCTGAGTCGCCTTGAGCGACAGGGAGACGCGCTCGCGGTCCAGGTCGACGTCGAGAACCTCGACGGTGACCTCGTTGCCGACCTCGACAACCTCGGACGGGTGGTCGATGTGCTTCCAGGACAGCTCGGAGACGTGCACCAGGCCGTCGACGCCACCCAGGTCCACGAAGGCACCGAAGTTGACGATGGAGGACACGACGCCCTTGCGGACCTGGCCCTTCTGGAGCTGGTGCAGGAATTCGCTGCGGACCTCGGACTGGGTCTGCTCGAGCCAGGCGCGACGCGACAGAACCACGTTGTTGCGGTTCTTGTCGAGCTCGATGATCTTGGCCTCGATCTCCTTGCCGACGTACGGCTGGAGGTCGCGGACACGACGCATCTCGACGAGCGAGGCGGGCAGGAAGCCGCGGAGACCGATGTCGAGGATCAGGCCGCCCTTGACGACCTCGATGACGGTGCCCTTGACGGCCTCGTCCTTCTCCTTGAGCTCCTCGATCGTGCCCCACGCGCGCTCGTACTGCGCCCGCTTCTTCGACAGGATCAGGCGGCCTTCCTTGTCCTCCTTCGTGAGGACCAGGGCCTCGACCGCGTCGCCCACGGAAACGACCTCGTTCGGGTCGACGTCGTGCTTGATGGAGAGCTCGCGGGAGGGGATGACGCCTTCGGTCTTGTAACCGATGTCCAGCAGGACCTCGTCACGATCGACCTTGACGATGGTGCCTTCGACGATGTCACCATCGTTGAAGTACTTGATCGTTGCGTCGATGGCGGCCAGGAAATCCTCGGCGGAGCCAATGTCGTTAATGGCTACCTGCGGCGAGGTGACGGTGGTGGGCATATGTGGGTTTGCTCCGGACGGATTGTGGTCGGTTGCGGACATTGGATCTTTCGGTACGCTGCGAGATCACCGCGACGACGCGACGAAGGGATACCGGTAAAGTATCGCACGGACCGTCGCACTTGCCGCTGATCAAATTCAGCGTCCCTCTACAGCGTGCATCAGCCTACGCGACCCGCGCCGAGCCGGGCAAACCACCCCCCGCACCACGCCGATACCCTGTTGGCCGTGTCCGACGACGAACGCCACGCGCAGGCCAACGCGCTGCTGGGTACCTCAGCAACCACCCGAACCAAGATCGATTCGCGCGACAGCGAGCGCGCGAATCGCCGCTGGTGGGACGCCGACGCCGAGCAGTACCACCAGACCCACGCCGACTTCCTCGGCGTCGACTCCCCGGGCGGCGAGTTCGTGTGGTGCCCGGAGGGCCTGCACGAGGGCGACATGGGTTTCCTCGGCGACGTGACCGGCAAGACGATCTTGGAGATCGGCTGCGGGTCGGCGCCGTGCTCGCGGTGGCTGGCCGGGCACGGCGCGTTCCCGGTCGGGCTCGATGTGTCGAAGGGGATGCTGGAGCGTGGCGTGGCCGCGATGGATCAGGGCGGACCGCGCGTACCCCTGGTTCAGGCGGGCGCCGAGGCGCTGCCCTTTACCGACGCGTCGTTCGATCTGGCCTGCTCGGCGTTCGGCGGGGTGCCGTTCGTCGCCGATTCGGCGCTGGTGATGCGCGAGGTGGCTCGGGTGTTGCGCCCGGGCGGGCGCTGGGTGTTCTCGGTGAACCATCCGATGCGCTGGATCTTCCCCGACGATCCGGGCGAAGCGGGTCTGACCGCCACGATCCCGTATTTCGACCGCACTCCTTATGTAGAGGTGGACGGCGACGGTGTGCCGACCTATGTCGAGCACCACCGCACGATCGGTGACCGGGTCCGCGAGATCGTCGGCGCCGGTCTGCACCTGGTGGACATCGTGGAACCGGATTGGCCGGAATGGCTCGACCGCGAATGGGGTCAGTGGTCGCCGCTGCGCGGGCAGATCTTCCCCGGGACCGCCATCTTCATCGCCGAGAAGCCCTAGAACTCGGGCAGCGCGGCGAACGAGGGGTCCACGCGCACGTTCGGCACGGTGTCGGCGACCCAGCGGCGCGCCCTGGTGAGCGCGTGATCGGGGAATTCGACATCGAAGCGGACGTCATCGGACAGCAGATAGGGCAACCGGCCGCGCAGACCGGGCGCGTACGGGTGGGGCGGGCACATCTCGTCGCGCCGAACCTGCCGGCCGATCAAGGTCTCGCGCGCACCGGGCACCCCGGTCTCGGGGCAGATCACCTGGAACACCGCCGAGCACCGGTCCTTGGGCACCACGATCGACGCCGCGAAAACCAGCTCACCGTGCGGGCCCGGCAGTTGGGTCTTCTCCACCCGCAGCAGGGCGGGCAACTGGTCCACCCACACCACGAAGGCCTCGATCAGGCAGCCGGTCCGGGCGTGGTGCTCGGCCAGCCGCCTGCGCAGCCGTTTCAGGTCGTGCAGGCGGGCGGGCAGGTCGGGCGTGCCGTCGACATAGGTCAACGCGACGACGTCACGAGTGGCCGGATTCCCCCAGGTCGTGTCGTCCAACTGTTGCATTCCAGGAATGTCGAACGAGATGGGCACCGGATCAATTTACCGGCGGATTCGAGTTCGGTTGTCCCCGTGGGGCGCCCGGCGCGTCGATCAGGCCGAAATCCGCTCGTCGACCACGTCGACGAGCCAGGCTTCGTGACTGATCACCATCGCGCGGCTGCGCGGGGTGGCGAGCACGGTCGCCAACGCGGCGCGGAACGCCTCGGCGGCCGCCCGATCGTCGAAATCGAGGTCGATGAGGACGCGGGGTGGTGTGCCCTCGACGCGGCCGACGCGGTAGGCGCGAACGCCGTTGTCGGCGCGGAAACGCTCGAACTGATCGAACGCGGCCTTCCAGTCGTCGTAGTCGCGAACGGTGTTGTCGATGTGCAGGGTGACGGTCATGGTGACCTCCGTGGTCGTGCTGGATGGGTAGCTCAATGGTCGGCCCGTTCCGGGCACCGGAACATCCCTGATCCTGGGGGTTTTCCGCCGTAGACTGGGTGCGTGCCGAGCACCTTGGCAGACCGGATCGGCCGTCTGTGCCGCGCCGGGCACTCCGCCAAACGATTGCGTGAACTCGTCCTGGTCGAGATCCGCGCGAGGATCCCGTTCACCGGCCATGTCTTCGCGCTCACCGATCCCGTCACCGCGGTCGCGACGGCGCCGCTCGCCGACGTCCCCGGCCTCGATCTCGCGCTGTTGCCCGACTTGATCCGCGCCCGGTATCTCACTGCGCTCAATCGCTGGGACACCGTGCGCGGCACCGGCGCCCACTCTTTGCTGGGCGCCACCGACGGCGACCCGGAACGCTCCCTGCTCTGGCGCACCGCCCAGCACGATCTCGGCGTCACCGACTCCGCCACCGTCACCTTCGCCGACCGCTACGGCTGCTGGGGCTTCCTCGAACTGCTCCGCTACAGCGAACCCCCGTTCACCACAGCAGAACTCGGTGAGCTGAGCACGCTGACAGCACCGGTCACCGCAGGCCTGCGCCGTACCGTCGGCGCCACCTTCGTCGAATCCGACGCCCAGCTCGCTTCACTGGGCCCCGCGGTCGTCCTGCTCGACGACACCCTGCGGGTGCGTTCCCAAACGGCAGCCGCCGCGGATTCCCTCCTGCGCCTGCTCCCCCCGGACGAACCGATTCCCCCCGTCCCCGCCTCGGTCTACAACGCGGCCGCCGCCCTGCTCGCCACCGAGGCCGCCGTCCCGCTCGGCCCCGCCGTCTCCCGCATCCACCTGGGTGGCAACCGCTGGCTCACCGTCAAAGCCGACCGCATCGGCCCCGACATCGCCGTGGCCCTGGAACCGAGCACCGCCACCGAACGCCTCGACCTGTTCGCCCGAGCCCACGCCCTCTCCACCCGCGAATCCCAGGTCCTGACGCTGCTGGCCACCGGCCTGGACTCCCACGAACTGGCCGCGGAACTGTTCCTCTCCGAACACACCGTCAACGACCACGTCAAAGCCGTCCTCGCCAAATCCGACACCCGAACCCGCCAACGCCTCCTCACCCGCGTTCTCGGAGTCGGCTGAGCCAGTCGGGCAGAGCTCAAGTCCGACGTTGGTGGGCATGCGGATCGTGCTCGGCCGACTCCCGCAGTCGCCACATCGGCACGCGGACGGCATCCCACCGCTGCGACGGAACCTTGCGCAGGTCTGTGTGTTGCAGCATCAGTCGCAAATGCCGATCCGCCGCGTTGGCGCCCGCACCACGATCGACCACCACGCCCCACACCGAGCCGTCCGGACGCCGATCGATCGCGTCGGTGTGGTGGCCGGCCATCGGAGATCCGAAGGCGAGGTCCGTCGCCCCCCGGCGAATCATGTAGCGGTGCAGTCGATTCAGCACAGGGTCAGCCTCGCCGACCGCCGCCGCCGGTTCGGCAGCAGCGGCGAGCGCGCTACCGATGCGGCGCGACTGCCAGACGCGGCTGTCACCCACGACGAACAGGTGCGCACGGGCGCGGGTTATCGCCACGTTCCACAGGTTCGGTTGCCGGTCGAGCCATTCGATCGATCGGCGGGGCATTTCCGGCGAGGCCACAAGGGAGAAGATGATGATGTCGCACTCACCGCCTTGGAAGGTGTGCACTGTGCCGACAACGACCCCATCGGAACCGTCGAGCCGGCGTTTGATCTCGTCGGACTGCGCCTTGAACGGCGTGACCACACCGATCGTCGTTCCACACGGCAATCGTCCCGGCTGCTGGAGTTGCGCGATCAGGCTGAGCACAACATCGATCTCTTCGCGGTTGTACCAAGAACTCTGAGCTCCGCGCTGCGCGATTCCGGCGACATCGCGCCATACGACCGGCGCCTGGTCGGTGCCATTCTGCTTGCGCACATCGGTCAGCACCGTCAGTTGACCGCGGTAGAACAGGTCGTTGGCGACCCCAGCGATGTCGGGATGGCACCGAAAGTGTTCGTCCAACAGCAGGCTCTCGCCGAACGACTGTTCCGCCGCCTCGAACGCGGAATGTCGCAGATACGACATCCGCCGCCGTTCGAGCCACGCGGCTGAAATCTGTGCGGTCGCCGCCGCGGCGATCTCGCCTCTGCCGTCCAGGGTGGTGATATGTGTCAGCTGCATCGGGTCACCGATGATCAACGCCCGCTTCGCCCGGAACAGCAACGGCAGGACCGCAGCGATGGAGCACTGCGACGCCTCGTCGATCACGACCAGATCGAACAACGCGGCGTCGAGCGGAAAGGCACGCGCCGATTGTGCCGTCACCGCCCATGCTGCAGCTCCGGCCAGCGCCGCACGTTTTGCCGGCCAATCGGGACCGGACTGGTGCCGCAACAGCGCGTCAATCTGTCGCCGCCCGCGCACGGCGTTGGACCGCACCACGGCATCGAGCAGTTCCGTCGAGGCTGTCTGCAGTGTGCCCGTCGAGTGGGTGAACCGTGCGAAGAGTTCGGCATCGCTGGGCCGGGCGGACTCCGAAGCATGGAGTCGGCGCCAGGTGAGCTCGGCTGCGGCCAGTTCGCTCAGCAGCTCGCACTGACGCTCAACTGTTTCCGGACTTTCGGCCAGCCCGAGCCGACGGACCAGTCGTCGACACCTCCAACCTGCGATCAGGGAGAACCGCCGTACCGCGACAGCTTTGCGGATGAGCGCGGCAGGATCGATGCGCTCGAACAGCAGGGCAATCTGTTCGATACGCAGGCCGAGTTTCGCGGCAACCGCTTCCCGGACGTCCGCGACGTCGAGCAATGTCACCTCGTCTCCCGCAAGGTCGGCGAGCTCGCGGCGCTGACGGTCGAGCTCGGCGGTGGCGGCATCGACCATGACCGTCAGTGTCGACATCGACTGGACGGCGGGTCGGAGACCGGCGAGGTGGTCGAGACCCGCCTGTTGGTTCGCCTGATAGGCCTGACTGCCCGTTCGGATCACCGTGCCAGGAATCAGCTTCTCGCAACGACTCCACACTTCGTCGACCGCTTTGTTGTTGGTGGATGCCACAAGTACCGTTTCGCCCGCGCACACCGCGGTGGCCACCAGGTCGACCACCAGCTGACTCTTGCCGGTGCCCGGCGGGCCGGTCGCAACCGTCAGCGGACGAGCCATCGCCGAGCGGATGATCTCGGCCTGGGCCTCGTTGCACGGCAGCGGCGTCACCAATCGCCGAGTCGACACCGGTACGGGGGCGGGTACGGCATCCGCGGGGCCGAGACAGGCCAGCGCGGTACGCGGGATCTGCGAGACCCGCTCCGCGAGCGCGGCGAGATCGGCGAGGAGTTTCTTGTTCGGACCGCCATCGGCTGCCGACATGCGGAACAACACTGCGACGTTGCGCGCACCGACCGCGCCGGTAGCGGCGGTCAGCGAGTCATCGAGAAATTCCGGCTCGGGTTCATCGACGGTGACGACGCCGAGCTCGTTGCGCAGAATCTGGCGTACCTCGGCGGCTAACGCTGTGTATTCGCCCGCGTGCCAGGTGGGTTCGTAGCCCTCGTTGAACGCCGACGCGGCCTCGGATTCCAGATATTCTTGCAGCAGAATCGGATTCACGATGGGCGGCCCGACCGGGACGAGCCGGTCGGCGGCCCCGCCGAGCTCGAGGCGCCGGATCAACAGCGGAGCGAATTTGCGAGTCGCGGTCGCACGCGCCGAACGACCACCCGGCCGCACGACTACCGCCGGATACCCGGTCCAGAGCTGTTCGTTCGCGTCGGCGACCTGAGCGACGAACTTTTCGAGTTCCGTCGGCACCTCGATGGCGTGATCGTCGTCGAGATCGCCCACCAGCAGCCGTTCGCGCCCCGGGATGCAGGCGTACGTGTCGTGGTCGTCCAGTGACAACCAGGCGAGTTGCTCGGCACGCAGACACGTCTCGTAATAGGTCAGCAGTCGCTTCCAGTCCGGAGTAAGTGACTTCGACGGCGATGCGCCGATCTCAGCGCCCGATCTGGGGCTGGCCGCGACGTCGAGCTGGATGGGCGACAACGGTGATGCCGCCAGAATGATGCGGCCGTCCACTCCCGATGCCGAGATCACCGGCGTCTGCCCGGCATCCTGACGACGAAGTCGGTCGTTGACAAATTCGAACAGCGCCGCCACCGAAAGCTCCGACTTGCCACCCGCCGCCGCACCGGTTCGCATCGCCTCGACGAACACCCCGGTGAACACCGACGGCTGTGTCGCGTCGCGACCGACGAACGATGCCTCACCGGCCCGCGAGGACGACACCACGTAGACACCTCGGCTCGCCAGGGCGGCAGGGTGACCGTCCACCGCGCCCTTAGGGACGGCATCGGAGGTGCGTAGGCCAACCGAGAACCCGCCACTACGGCAGCTGTCGATGATCACCACCTTCTGCGGTGCCACACACTGTTCGAGCAACTGGTTGACGAATCCGGCGCGCATGCTGGTCTCGCCCAACCGATCCGGGTCGGAGTCGGTGCCGATGAAATGGAATTCGCCGTCGGACCGAACGCTTCGCGCCCCGTGTCCCGAGAAGTAGAAGACCATCAACTCGTCTTCTCTGCTGTCGGCGACGAATTCGTCTACTGCCGTTCGCATCTGGTCGGTGGTCAAGTCGATCAACGACTCGACATCGGAGAAGCCTCCAACGCGGCGGTCGCGCAGCACCTCTTCCACCATGGTCAGGTCGGTGCGCACCGACGGCAACGGCGCGAAGCCCGGGTGGGTGTAGCTCTCGTTACCGATCAACAACGCGCGACGACGGGCCAGCCGACTCACGATGACACCGCCTGGTCCTCGCCCGAGCCGGAATCAGCTGCGGCCTGGTGGACCGGCACCGCCGTTTCGACGAACTTCTCGATGATCGCGAGCTGATCGTCCGGGTTGCCGTCGATCACGAGCACCCGGTCCGGCAACCGCATTTCGACCCGCCGGTGACGGTCTCGTCGGCACCATTCCTTGACGATCGTCGTGACCGCCGTGGCTGTTCCTGCTGAGGAGGCGACGCCCACAACCAGCACCAGCGCGTCCCCAACCGCACCTTTGTGTTGCGCAAGCGGCTCAATCGCTTCGGTGAAACGAACCTCGACCTCGTGTCCTGCCAGATGTCGGGCGAGATCGCGAGTGAGCCGCTCTGTCAGCAAACTCCCCGAGCCGGTCAATACCTCGACATAGACGAGCTCTTTCGACATCCAACCCCCGTAGTTCAGTCGAGCACCGCTGTAAACGATCCTCGAATTTCCCTCTGAATGCTGGATTCGATTGTGTCACAAGGCTTAACGCGAGGTTGCTCAACGCGGCTTTCGGCCTGCTCGGTCGAGGGCAAGGCGGAGGGCGTATTCGATTTGGGAGTTGATGCTGCGCAGGTCGTCGGCCGCCCACTTGGCTATTGCCTCGTGGACGGCCGGGTCGAGCCGTAGCAGGATCTTTTTGGGGTCCTTCTTCGGCTGGGTCATCGGGCGGCTCAGGAGTAGAGGGATCCG
This sequence comes from Nocardia sp. NPDC055050, assembly GCF_053608345.1. Lineage (NCBI taxonomy): Bacteria > Bacillati > Actinomycetota > Actinomycetes > Mycobacteriales > Nocardiaceae > Nocardia > Nocardia sp. NPDC055050. The sequence goes on along the minus strand of NZ_JBSGVG010000018.1, from coordinate 18,015 downwards.
GTGTTGACCACCGGCTGGGTGGCCCGGTCGCCGCACAGGACGACGAGCAGGTTGGAGACCATGTTGGCCTTGCGTTCCTCGTCGAGTTCGACGGTGCCCTGTTCGGCGAGGCGGTCGAGGGCGAGAGCGACCATGCCGACGGCGCCTTCGACGATCTGGGTACGGGCGGCGACGACCTGGGCGGCCTGTTGGCGGACCAGCATGGCCTGGGCGATCTCGGGGGCGTAGGCGAGGTGGGTGATACGGGCCTCGATCACCTCGATGCCGGCGGTGAGGGTGCGTTCGCGCAATTCGACGGTGAGTTCCTCGGCGACTTCGGCCCCGTCGCGAAGGCTGGTGCGGGAGTCGTCGTGGGCGTCGTAGGGGTGGGTGGTGGCGAGGTGGCGCACCGCCGCCTCGGACTGGGTCTCGACGTACTCCTCGTAGTCGTCGACGGCGAAGGCGGCCTTGAAGCTGTCGACCACCTTGTAGACGACCACCGCCGCGATCTCGACGGGGTTACCGTCGGCGTCGTTGACCTTGAGCTTCTGGGTCTCGAAGTTACGCACGCGCAGCGAGATGGACTTGCGGTCGGTGAGCGGGACCACGGAAAAGAACCCGGGCTCGCTCACCGAGCCGATGTAGCGACCGAAGAACGTGACGACCTTGGCCTCGTTGGGGTTGACGATGATCAGCCCGGTGGCGAGCAACCAGACGACCAGGATCACGACGACGGCGGCCACCGCGCCGATCCAGGCCAGTGCACCACCGTTGTGCTGGGTGGCGGCGATGAACGCGAGAACGGCGGCGGCCCCGAACAACAGGGTGAACACCAGCCACCCCAGCACGACGACGAATCCATTGACGCGGAATGCGGACCGCAGCTCCATGACATCCTCCCGATATCTGAGTGATATCACTAAGATAGTAGATATCGAGAGGCCGAGCAAGCGGCGCTAGGAACCGGGGGCGATATTGCGGTTGGCGCGGAACATGTTTCGCGGGTCGTACTTCGCTTTCGCCGCCGCCAGCCAGCGGTAGGTATCCGGGGAGTAGCCTGCCGCGGTCTGGGCCTCGTCCGCCGCGCCGCCCGCACCGTAGAGGAACGCGAGACTGTGCCCGATCGTCCACGGCGCCAATGCTTCTCGCACCTTCGCGAGCCCTTCGGGTGCGGAGTCACCCTCGCCGGGACCGGTGATCACCCGCACGATGTACTCCGCATCGCGATGATCGATCGAGGCCGGGCCACCGTGGCGCAGGGCCGCACCGAGATGGCGGATGTCGATGACCGCGTCGACCGATCCTCCCGGGGCCGTCAACGCGCGCAGCGCGGACAGACCCTGCGGGGTCAGCTCCGAGAGCAGCGCGTTGGTCGCGGCGTAGGCGTGCGGAAAAGGCGGGTCACTGTGGATGGTGTGCGATTCGGCGTAGGGCATCGTGCGCAGGTCCTCGTGCAGTCGAGGTCCGATCCGCCGCAACGGCGCGACCCACCGCTGCCCCTCCTCGTCCGGCCCGTCGAAGGCGATTCGGATCGAAGCGACGTGGCGGCCTCGCAAGGATTCCGGCACGGGCGGGATGTCGGGATAGGTCACCAGCGCGATCGTGGAGGTGAGCGCGCTCGGTACGGTCTCGGTCCAGGTGCGCCATGCCTCCAGCGCCGCGTCGACCAGGGGCGCGTCGAAAACCAGCTGACCACCATAGATTTCGGCGACGGGCACGAGATCGAGTTCGAGACCGGTCACCACGCCGAAGTTCCCGCCGGAGCCCAGTACCGCCCCGAACAACTCGTCGTCCGGGCCGAGCGAGCGCATCCTGCCGTCGGCGGTCACCAGTTCGACGCGGCGCACATGATCTGCGGCATAACCGAATTCACGGGCCAGCAATCCGAGCCCGCCGCCGAGCACATACCCGACGACGCCCACCGACGGCGACGACCCGTTCAACGGCGCCAGCCCGTACCGCGCGGCCGCCTCGACCAACGCGCCCGCCCGCACCCCGGCCCCGATGTGAGCGGTACGAGCCTGCGGGTCGACGGTGATGGCGTCCATGCGTCCGGTCGTGATGAGCACCCCGCCGTCGGTGGCTACCGACAGACCGTGTCCGGTCGCCTGCACGGCCACCGACAGCCCGCGCCGTGCGGCGAATTCCACGGCGGCGCGCACGTCCTGGCCGTGCTGGGCGCCGACCACGAACGCCGGACGGTGGGTGTAGGCGGTTTGGAAGCCGGCGATCTCCTCGGCGTACCCGGGGTCGTCCGGAGTGAAGACAGGACCAGTGAACTTCGTTGCGATATCGGTCATGTCTTCGACTCTGCTCGCCGAAGATGAATAAGTACAAGAGATAGATCTTCTATTACCTATAATCAATAGTTATGGAACTGCGTCAGCTGCGCTACTTCGTGACGGTCGTCGACGAGGGCGGGTTCACCAAGGCCGCCGAACGGCTGCACTTGTCCCAGCCCGGCCTCAGCACCCAGATCCGCCAACTCGAACGCGAACTCGGGCAGCGTCTGCTCGACCGCGGTGCGCGCACGGTGACACTGACCGACGTCGGCGCCGCGGTGCTCACACACGCACGCGCCGCCCTGGCCGCCGCCGAACGGATCGGCGACACGGTCGGGGAATTCACCGGATTGCTGCGGGGTCAGGTCCGGCTCGGCATGATCTCCGGGGCAGCGTCGGAGGTCTTCGATGTCGCGGGCGTCCTCGCCGATTTCCACCACGATCATCCGCAGGTCGGGATCAGCCTCACCGAGGACACCGCGGAGAGGATGCTCGCCGCCGTCGAACACGGTGAACTCGACATCGCGTTGACCGGATTGACCGGCGCACCAATAGATTCCGGCATCGGACTCGAGGTGATCATGGAGACCGCGCTCGTCGCCGCCGTCGCCCACGATGCGCCCATCGACCCCGCCGAATCGGCGGGCTCCATCACCTTGGGAGCCCTCGCCGATCGCCGCCTCATCTGTCTCACCCGGGGCACCGGCCTTCGCGGGGTATTCGAACGCTCCTGCGCCGCAGCCGGTTTCACCCCGGACATCGCCTTCGAAGCCGCCGCTCCCCCGCTGCTCCTCGACCTTGCCGCACGCGGGCTGGGAACCGCCATCGTCCCAGCCCTCACCACCGCCGAAGCTGACGCCTTCGGCGTCCGATCCCTCGACATCGTCGACCCCACCATCCACGGCCGGCTGGCCCTGGCCTGGCGCACCGATCCCCCGCCCGGCCCGGCGGCGAAGGTGCTGCTCGGGCAACTGCGTATCGCCTTCGGCGGCCACACCTCCGCCGTCGATCGGTAGGCGCGGGCGGTCAGGGGGAAGACTTCAGGCGGGCGATTTCGGCCTCGAGCTCGGCGTTGCGGTGTTGTAGACGCTCGATTTCGGCTTCGAGAGGAGCGCGGCCCGCGCGCAGGTAGTCCTGGATCCACTCGGTGCGGTAGCGCGGGGTGATGTTCTTGGTGCAGTTCCGGTCGAACGCCTCGACCCGCACCACGAACGCCCGGTCCGAGCGTGCGTCGATCGGGCCCGCCGACGTGGTCAGGAGACGGTCGAGCAGGCCGGGATCGTCGGCGCGTTCGACGACCTCGACCCGGCCGAAGATCTTGACCCTGGTACGCGTCGGGTAATCGATGAAGAACAGGGACACCCGATCGTCGATGTCGAGATTGCCCACAGTGACGAACTGGTTGTTACCCGCGTACTCGGCCCACGCGATCGTCGACGAGTCGAGTACGTGCACGAAACCTTGTGGGCCGCCGCGATGTTGGATGTAGGGCCAGCCGGATCCGGTGACGGTAGCGAGGTAGAACGAGTCGGCCTGCCGGATCAGGCCCGCCACGTGGGGCTCCAGTTCTTCGGGCTCGCCGATGTCGGCGCCGTCGGCCATCCGCCTGCCGTGGACGGTGAAACCACCACCGCTGCGCTGGCGACGCTCGGTGGCCGAGGAGAAAGCGATCGCTCCGTATCGGGTCGGCTTGTTCACCCCACCCACGGTACGACGCGTGATTCGTCAATGATCGGTCCGCCGTGCCGCTGATATCGGCGCGGACGTCAGCGCTACGCTTTGGCTAACCGATGAAGGAGAGCTCGACCAGGACGAGGAAGGGCGTGCGTGGTGGAGTCGACTACTGCTGCGAAACTGCAAGAGCTGCGGGACAATCTGAGGGCGGCGCGGGAACCCGCGGGGGATGCGGGGATAGCCAAGCGTGCGGCGAAAGGAATCCCCGGTCCACGCGAACGCATCGAAATACTTCTCGACCAGGGCAGTTTCACCGAAATCGGGGCGCTGGTGAAGCAACCAGGCGCGGCCGACGGACTCTACGGCGACGGTGTGGTCACCGGGCACGGCAGGATCGACGGGCGCCCGGTGGTGGTGATCGCCCACGACCAGACCGTGTTCGGTGGATCGGTGGGTGAGATGTTCGGACGCAAGGTCGCGATGGCGATGGATCTCGCGGCCGATATCGCCTGCCCGTTCGTGGCGATCAACGACTCCGGCGGCGCCCGGGTACAGGACGCGGTCACCTCGCTGGCCTGGTACGCGGAGATGAGCAGGCGCCAGACCCGGCTGTCCGGGGTGGTGCCGCAGGTGTCGGTGATGCTGGGCAAATGTGCTGCGGGCGCGGTGTATTCGCCGATCAACACCGATGTGCTGATCGCGACCGAGTCGGCGTACATGTTCGTGACCGGTCCCGAGATCATCCGCGAGACCACCGGCGAGGAAGTGACCCTCGACGAGCTCGGTGGCGCGTTCAACCAGGCGCACAACGGCAACATCCATCACGTGGCGGCGGACGAGAAGGCCGCTTTCGAGTGGGCACGAACGTATCTGAGCTTCATGCCGTCGAACTGCTACGAGCGTGCTCCCCTGATCAATCCCGGTCTGGAGCCGGAGATCACGGACTCCGACCGCGAACTCGATTCGCTGATACCGGATTCCGATCGCCGGGGCTACGACATGTACGAGATCCTGCTCCGGATATTCGACGACGGGGAGTTCCACGAGATCGGCGACGGCGCCGCCCGCAATCTGATCACCGGATTCGCCCGGGTCGACGGGCGCAGCGTCGGTGTAGTCGCCAATCAGCCGCTGGTGGCCAGCGGCGCGATCGACGCGCGCGGGTCGGACAAAGCCGCGCACTTCATCCGCCTGTGCGACGCGTTCGACATTCCGCTGGTGTTCGTCGTCGACACCCCGGGCGTGCTGCCGGGCGTGGAGGAGGAGAAGATCGGCGTCATCAAACGCGGCGGACGATTCTTCTACGCGGTCGTCGAGGCCACCGTTCCGATCGTCACCGTCGTGGTCCGCAAGGCCTACGGCGGCGGCTACGCGGTGATGGGGTGCAAGCAGCTCGGCGGCGACATCAACCTGGCGTGGCCGACGGCCCGGATCGCCGTGATGGGCGCCGAAGCCGCCGTGGGCCTGACCCAGCGCAAACAGCTGGCCGCCGTCCCCGAGGCAGACCGACTGGCCGTACGTCAGCAGATGGTCGACTTCTACAACGCCGCCGTCGCCACCCCGTGGATCGCCGCCGAACGCGGCTATATCGACGCGGTCATCGAACCGTCCACTACCCGGCTGGAAATCCGCAAAGCGCTGCGCCTGCTCGGCGACAAACACATCGAGCAGGCACCGCGCAAACACCGCCTGATGCCGTTGTAGATCCGCGTCACCGCGCGGTGGCCAGCACGCACGCTTCTACATAGCCGGCGACGAGTGGACGGTTGTCGTCACGTCGCCAGGCCAGGGCGAGTTCGCAGGGACTCACGCCGGTGACCGGCCTGGTCACCACGCCGTCGTGGGCGACCAGCGCGGCGTTGCCGGTGGCGAGCAGGACGATGCCGTCGAGGTTCACGAGTGCCTCGTAGGTCTCTTCGGTGCTCGACACCTCGGCGCCGATGATCGCCGGTCGCCCGGCGCGTTCGTCGACGGCGAGCCAATAGTCGCGCAGGGGGCCCGCCGAGCGGGGCAACGCGAGGAAGGGCTCGTCGAGCAGGTCGGCGAACTCGATCCGGTCGCGCGCGGCGAGGTGGTGCGACTGCGGAAGGGCCACCAGCCGGGGTTCGGTCGCGACCACCAGCCAGCGATAGCGGTCGCTGTCGGGCAGCGGCAGCCAGACGAAGGCCACGTCGCTGGCGCCGTCGGCCAGGCCGGCGGTCGGGTCGTCCCAACCGACCAGGCGCAGCACCGGTTTCGCGTGTGGAAACGCGGTGCTGAATCGGGAGCGCACGGCCGGCAGGATGCCTCGACCGGGACTGGTGCTGATGCCGATGGCCAGCGCGGCCTCCTCGGTGGCTTTCGCCGACTCCACCGCGGCCTCGGCGGTTTCCCAGGTCGAGAGGAGGCGCAGCGCGTGCGGCAGCAGCGCCGCGCCGACCGGGGTGAGGGTGACCGAGCGGGAATCACGCACGAACAGTGCCGCACCGAGGTGACTTTCGAGTCTGCGGATCTGTTTGCTGAGCGCGGGCTGCGAGATGTACAGCACCTCCGCGGCGGCGGTGAAGCTCAGGCGGTCGGCCACCGCGACGAAGTACCGCAGGTCGCGTCCGTGGACATCCATAACTCCTGGTTATCACAAAGGATCTTGGACTTCCATCTCGTCCGGGCGGAAGTATTGCTCACGAAACATCAACGGACACAGGAGAACCTGATGAGCATTCCGAAGATCTGGCTGGTCACCGGCGCGAGCAGCGGGTTCGGCCGCGCCATCGCACAGGACGCCGTCGACGCGGGCGATATCGTGATCGCCGTCGCTCGCCGCACCGCCGCCCTCGACGATCTGGTCGCCGCGCATCCCGATCAGCTCGAGACGATCGCGCTCGACGTCACCGATACCGCTCGCATCGACGAGGTCGTCGCCGATGTCGTCGCCCGCCACGGCCGCATCGATGTGCTGGTCAACAATGCCGGTCGCACCCATGTCGGCGCGGTCGAGGAAACCACCGAGGCCGAATTGCGCGGACTGTTCGACCTGCACCTGTTCGGCCCCGCCGCCCTCACCCGTGCGGTGCTGCCCCACATGCGCGCCCAGCGCGGCGGTGCGATCGTGCAGATGAGCAGTGTCGGCGGGCAGCTGTCCTTCGCAGGGTTCTCCGCGTACAGCGCCACGAAGTTCGCGCTGGAAGGGTTGTCGGAGGCACTCGCCGAAGAGGTGGCGCCGTTCGGCATCAAAGTACTGATCGTCGAACCCGGCGCCTTCCGTACGGGACTGTTCGGCCCCGGAGCCGCGGCGTTCAGTCCCGAGTCCGACGTTTACGCCGACACCGCGGGCGCCACCCGTCGCATGGTCGAGGGCGGCGACGGCACCCAGCCCGGCGACCCGGCCAAGGCCGCCGCCGCCATCCGCGTCGCCCTGTCCGCCGAGAAGTCGCCGCTGCGGCTGCCCCTGGGCGGCGATTCTGTCGACGCGGTCCTGGGCCACCTCGATGCCGTCCGCGATGACGTCCTCGCGTGGGAAAAGGTCTCCCGCGCGACCACTTTCGACGAAAGCTGAGGGCACACGCGCACCACACCGTTACGCACCGATGCCGCGGCGGCGCTGCTCGAGCTGGAGTCTCCGAACCGGACGGTCATGGAGGTCTACTTCACCCGGGCCGGCGAACCGGAGCGCCTCGCCGGCCGGGTAGTGCTCACCCGCCGCACGTGAACCACGTCTGCCGGACTCCTCGGAGTCCGGCAGACGGCACTACGCTCTGACCGCGCTCGCCCGCGGCACCGGCGAACTATCGCGTCGGGCGACCGCACGGACCAGCAGGTAGATCGGAAAGGCGATGGGCGACAACAGAATCGTGCCGACCAGCAGCGGGCCCATCAGCAACGGGTGGACGTTGCGCTCGCGACTGTCGAGGTAGATCCAGCGGCCGAGGAACAGGTCCCACGCGATGATCTGCGCCCACAGCGCGGTGAGCACGGCGGGGTCGGCGGCGGCCTCGGTGATGGCGGCCAGGGACGGCGATGTCACCAGCGACCACATCGCACCCAGCACCGGCATCGCGACGATCGCCCACACCACCAAGGGCACCAGCACAATCCACGGTGCGGAGATGATCGTGCGGGTCCAGCGCCACGTCGGGGCGAAGATCATCAGCGCCCAGAACGGCACCGTGACCCAGAACGACAGGTCGAACAGCGTGCTCATGCAGTAACCACCTTTCGGGTACCGGCCGCGCTCGCGACCGAGATCATTGCTCCGACAACTACTCCGGTGACGATCGCGGCCGCGGCAGTCAGCGTGGCCTGATCGGGGTGGATGAGCGGCTGCCCCCGCAACGCCTGCCAGGTGACCAGCGCGAGCACCGCCGCGTACCCGGCAGACGCGGTGATGATCAGGCCGAGCCGAACGCGCACCGACCGCAGCAACGGGATCCGTGGCGCCAGCACCACCAGCAGTGCCGCGAGCAACGGCAGTGCCTGGAGCGCGTGCATGCCGAAGAAGTGTGGAATGCGCAGGTCACCATCGGTGGTGCTCCACCCCGTGAGCGGCATGCCGGGCGTGCCGTCGGGAGCTCCGACCGTGTGTGCGCCCGCGATGCCCTCGACGCCGGATTCCCGCTGGGGCATCAGATTTCCCAGCGCCAGCCCGACCAAGGTGATCGCGATGCCGCAACGAATCGACCAGGTGATCGAGGCGTCACCGAGGCGTGCGCGCATCAAGCCGATCCCGATCACCAGGGTTGCCAGGAACAGGATGACGATGGTGGACCCCATGATCACCCAGAGGGTGCCGTCCAGGGCGGTGGTCATGTTGTAGTGGCTGCGGGTCCCGCGGATCACCTGCCCGAAGATGATCGCCTGTTCGATCACCCCGGCGACCACGATCACGGTGGCCATTCGCGATGCGAGCCGAGAAGGGTTGGGCCGCAACGACATCAACCATGCCAGCGCCACGCCGTAGAACACGAACGAGATGGCGAACTTGGTCGGCTTGAACCAGGCCGCCGACCCGGCGATCACCCGGTCGTCGACCAGCATCCCGATCAGGCCGACCACGACGAGCGCGGCATTGACGGCGGAGAAATACATCAGCGGGCGGTGCAGGGGGGCGTTGGGGCGGGGCAGCGAGGGGACGGTCAGGACTGACATTCGAATCTCCCAGAGATAGATAGCTATACTATCCGTTATGGATAGCTAGACTATCCGCTATGGGTGACGTAGGCAAGGGGTAGGAACAACACGGAGGTAAGAGTGCGAATCTCGGAGTTGAGTGATCGCAGTGGCATCGCGGTGGCGACCATCAAGTACTACCTGCGCGAGGGACTGCTGCCGCCGGGTGAACGCACCAGCCCCAACCAGGCCAGCTACGGCGAAGACCACCTGCGCCGACTCCGCCTGATCCGCGCGTTGATCGAGGTGGGCGGAATACCGGTCGCCACCGTCTCCGATGTGCTCGCCGCGATCGACTCCCCCGACATGCCGCTGTTTCATGTGCTCGGCGTGGCGCAGGACAGCCTGTCCACCCCGGTCCCCGCCGCCCATGACGCCGAATGGGATCGCGCCTACGAGGCCGTGCGCGCGGAGATGGACCGACGCGGCTGGGACATGAAACCCAGCCCGCAGGCCGTCGACACGCTCACCGGAGTGATCGTCCGACTCGCGCAACTCGGCTACCGGGACTGGGCCACCACCACCCTGCCCACCTATTTCGACAGCTCGCGGGCAGTCGCGGAAACCGACGTAGCGGCCGCCCTGTCCGCGGGCGGGCGCGACGACATCATCGACGCGGTCGTCGTACTGACCGTCCTGGGCGACACCGCACTGGCCGCCATCCGCCGCATCGCCCAGGCCCAGGTCTCCCTGGAACGCCTGAAGAACCCAGAAACCCCGTAACGCACAGCGGCCCCGCGAGAATCCGCGGGGCCGCTGTGTCGTCTCTCAGAGCAGACGTGACAGGAAAGCCTGTGTCCGCTCGTGTTGCGGGTTGGCCAGCAGCTCACGCGGCGGGCCCGATTCCACGACCACACCGGCATCCATGAACACCAGTTCGTCGGCGACCTCGCGGGCGAAGCCCATCTCGTGGGTCACCACCAGCATCGTCATGCCCGAATCGGCCAGCTCCCGCATCACCGCGAGCACCTCACCGACCAGCTCGGGGTCCAGCGCCGAGGTCGGCTCGTCGAACAGCATCAGCTTGGGATCCATCGCCAGCGCTCGCGCGATGGCGACGCGCTGCTGCTGACCACCGGACAGCTGCGCCGGGTAGGCGTTGCGCTTGGCCGAGAGCCCGACCCGCTCGAGCAGCTCCTCGGCCCTGGCGACGGCCTCGGACTTACGGATCCCGCGCACCTGGATGGGCGCCTCGATCACGTTCTCCAGCGCCGTGCGGTGCGGGAACAGGTTGAAATGCTGGAACACCATGCCGATATCGCGACGCTGGATCGCGGCATCGCGCTCGTGCATCTCGTAGAGCTTGCCGTTCTTCTCCCGGTAGCCGACGAGATCGCCGTCGACGTAGAGCCTGCCCGCGTTCACCTGCTCGAGGTGATTGATACAGCGCAGGAACGTCGACTTGCCCGAGCCCGACGGGCCGACCAGGGTCAGTACCTTCCCACGCTGGACCTCGAGCGAGATGCCCTTGAGCACCTGCAGCGCGCCGAAGCTCTTACACACCCGGTCAGCCAGCACCATCGGCGGGACTGCCACAACTGGTTCTGTCATTTCGCCTTCACCGCCGCCTGCGCTGTGGCCAGTTCCTGAAGCTGCTTGGCCGTCAGCTGCCGGGTGGCGCCCCGCGAGTAATAGCGTTCCAAGTAGTACTGGCCGACCATGAGCACGCTGGTGATCGCCAGGTACCAGGTGGCACAGACGAGCAGCAGCGGGATCGGCTGGAAGTTCACGCCGTAGATGTCACGGGCGCGGCCGAACAGGTCGGTACTCAACGGAATCGCGGTGACCAGCGAGGTCGTCTTGAGCATGCCGATCAGCTCGTTGCCGGTGGGCGGGATGATCACCCGCATGGCCTGCGGCAGCACCGTGCGGCGCATTGTCTGCGTCCACGACATGCCCAGCGCCACCGAGGCCTCGCGCTGCCCCTCGCCGACGGAGTTGATACCCGCGCGCACGATCTCGGCCATGTACGCGGCCTCGTTGAGACCGAGGCCGATCACCGCGAACAGGAACGCCGCCTGCAGGTGCTGCACATCGAAGTGGAAGAACTGCGGACCGAACGGCACACCGAGATCGATCTGCTTGTACAGCGAGGGAACCAGGCCCCAGAACACCAACTGCACGAACACCGGGGTGCCACGGAAGATCCACAGGTAGATCCACGCGGCGGTGCGCAGCACCGGGTTCGGCGACAGACGCATCACCGCGAGGACCGTGCCGAGGGCCACCGCGATCGCCATCGCGAGCACGGTGAGCTCCAGGGTGACGATCGCGCCGGCGGTGATCCGGCTGTCGAACAGGTACTTGCCGTAGGTATCCCACCGGTAGGCGGGATTCGTGGCGGCGCCGTAGACGAACAATCCCACCAGGATCAGGATGATTGCCGCCGCGATCCAGCGGCCCGGCCTGCGCAGCGGGACCGCCTTGATCGGTTCGGGTTCGGTGCCCGGTCCGGGCACCTCCACCGTGTCTTTCGCGTCGGTCACGTCAGCTCACTGCACCGTTGATCACCGAGGTCTTGATCTGACCGTCCTGCACACCCCAGTTGGTGGTGATCTCGCCGTACTTGCCGTTGTCGATCAGGTGCTGCAGCGCCTTCTGCAGCGCCGCCGCCAGCGGGGAGGTCTTCTGCACGGCCCAGCCGTAGGGCGCGGAATCGAACAGCGGGCCCGCGGCCTCGATCTTGCCTTCGCTCTGCTTGATCGCGTACGCGGTCACCGGGGAATCGGCCGACATCGCGTCGACCTGGCCGAGCACCAACGCGTTGGTCGCGGCGCTCTGCTCGTCGAATGCCTTCATTTCGATGGCGGGCTTACCTTCGGCGACGCACTTGGCGCTCTTGGCGGGAATCTCGTCGGTGTGCTCGACCGTAGTGGACTGTACGGCGACCTTCTTGCCGCACGCATTGTTCGGATCGATCGCTTTACCGGTTTGCTGGGCCCACTGGATACCCGCGGAGAAATAGGTCGTGAAATCGACCTGCTGTTCGCGTTCGCGCGAATCGGTGATCGAGGACATACCCACGTCGTAGGTCCCTGCCTGAATGGCGGGAATGATCTTCTCGAACGAGGATTCGACATAGTCGACCTTCAGTCCGAGGGTGCTCGCGACGGCGTCGAGGAGGTCCACATCGAAGCCGACGATCTTGCCGCTCGCGTCCTTGTACTCGTTCGGCTGGTACGGCACGTTCACGCCGACGACCAACTTGCCTGCCTGCTTCACCTTGTCGGGGACCGCCGCGGCGAGCGCGTCGACCTTCTCCGCCGACACCTTGTTCACCGAGGCGCCGTCGCCCTCGGTGTTCTCGGCGCAGCCGGTCAACAACAACGCACCGCCGGCGACGGTACACAGCAGCCGCACGGCGCCACGGCCGAGGACAGTTCGAACAGACAAAGGAGCCTCCACATTTCACGTCGACGCCGGCCACGTGTCAGCGCCTGTTTGGCAATGTATGCGAACCGGACACAGCGTGGTGCGACAGTAACCGAAGATTAATCAGCCGATGTGAAAGGGGTCCCTTCACCTCCGGTGCACGCGGGCCCGCACCTGCTCGGTGAATTCGCTGGTGGAAGCCAGACCGCCGAGATCCGCCGTCGCGATTCCGGCGGCCAGCGTCGCCGCCACCGCACGGGTAATTCGGTCGGCGGCATCATGGAGCGGACTATTGTCGTCACGAACTGCCAACCAGCGCAACAGCATTGCCGCCGACAATTGCAACGCGGCGGGATTGGCCCGATTGTGCCCCGCCAGACCGGGCGCCGCGCCGTGCACAGCCTGTGCCATCGCGCGCGTGTCGGAGCAGTTGAGCGAGGCAGCCATGCCGAGTGAGCCACTGAGTTCACCGGCCAGATCCGAGAGGATGTCACCGAACAGGTTCTCGGTGACGATCACGTCGAACTCGGCGGATGAGCGAACCAGGTGCGCCGCCATCGCGTCGACGTGTTCGTCGTCGACCGTCACGTCCGGATACTGCTCGGCCACTGCGTAACAGACGTCACGGAACAGGCCGGTCGTCATCGGCAGCACATTGGCCTTGTGCACCACGGTGACCCGCTTGCGCCTGCCCTGCGCGAGCCGCAGGGCCTGATGGGCGATCCGCTCGCACGCCGTGCGGGTGATCACCGCGACCGCCATCGCCACGTCCTCGGTGGGACGGAACTCCCCCGACCCGGCGAACATATTGCGGTCCGCGTAGAAGCCCTCGCTGTTCTCCCGGACGATCACCAGATCGATGTCGGGCGCCATCGCGCGCACGCCGGCGAAGGCGGCGGCAGGGCGGATGTTCGCGTAGAGCTCGAGCCGTTTGCGGATGATGCCGCCCGGTGCCACGCGCATGTCCGACGGGTAGGAGGCGTTGTCGTGCGGACCGAGAATCCAGGCGTCGAGATCCTCGAGAGCGGTCAGGGTCTGTTCCGGCAGCGGGTGGCCGTAGGCGGCGATCGCCTCGTGCCCGATCAGCAGCGGCACCCACTCCACCGGCGCGAGCCCGGCCGCGCCGATCGCTTCGTCGACGACCGCCCGGGTCGCGGCCACCACCTCGGGGCCGATTCCGTCGCCGTCGATCACACCGAGTCGCAGGTTCGCCTTCACACCGTTCACTCCCCCATCCTCGCGCGTGTCCGGACCGGATCGAGCGAGTGGGCGGTGCGGACACGCCGCAGCGACTAGTTTCTGCAGATCATGGTGCAGTCGGTGGAGTTGCTCCTCGACGAGGGCGGCGAGACAGAGATCCGCAGGCAATGGGCGGTTCTTGCCGAAGCAGGCCTGGGCAATCGCCACCCCGGGACCGCTCGGCCGCACATCACCGTCGCGGTGGCGCGCGAGATCTGGCCGCGCATCGACCACGCGCTCGAGCGGCTCGCGTTCGAGCCGCTGCCGATCCGTTTGGGCGGGCTGCTCGTCTTCGGGGCGCGCCGGCCGATCCTGGTCAGGGCGGTCGTCGTCACCGCGGACCTGCTCGCCCTGCATCGCCGGGTCAGCGAGGTGGTCTCACCCTGCCCCGGCGTACCGGCGACCATGGCTCCCGGCGCGTGGACACCGCACGTGACCCTGGCGCGGCGCGTGCCCTCCGAACGGCTCGGCGACGCGGTGCGGACGGTCGCGGCCGACACCGATTTCCGGTCGCTGATCGTGGGGATTCGCCGCTGGGACGGGGAGGCGCGGCAGGAGCGAATCGTAATCGGGGGAAGATAGTAGGACGCCCCGGCGTTACAGCCGAGGACACCGACAAGGAGAGGACGTCATGGCCACCCAGACGCTGACCCAGCAGAACTTCGACGAAGTCATCACCGGAAACGACGTGGTCCTCGTCGATTTCTGGGCTTCCTGGTGCGGTCCGTGCCGCAGTTTCGCACCGACCTACGAGACCTCGTCGGAAAAGCACACCGACGTCGTCTACGGCAAGGTCGACACCGAGGCCGAGCAGGGACTCGCCGCGGCCGCCAACATCCAGTCGATTCCGACCATCATGGCCTTCCGCGAGGGCGTACTCGTCTTCGCGCAGCCGGGCGCGCTGCCGCCCGCCGCGCTCGAGGACCTGGTGACCCAGATCAAGGATCTGGACATGGACGAGGTGCGCAAGCAGATCGCCGAGCAGCAGGAATCCTCTCCCGCCGAATAGTCCGGCGCCGAGAACACACAGGGCCCGTTCACCTTTCGAGTGAACGGGCCCTTGTGCGTGTTCGGGTGGTGTCAGCCCGCGAGCAGGTTGACGCCGGCGATCATGGCGCGCACGGTCGATTCCGCGCTGCCGGCGGCGGTGGCCACCGCCCAGCCGCGCCTGCCGTTGAACTCGCACTGCATGAAGGTGGCGGTGCCGTCGGCGGTCGGGCGCTGATGGAAGTGCAGGATCTCGAGGGGGTAGCCCTCGTCGTAGAGCGCGGAGGTCATCGCGGCAACGGGGCTGCCGGTGGCGATGACGGTGCGCAGGTGGTCGGCGAATTCCAGGGTGGCGGTGAAATCCGTTCCGGAACAAGACCATTCGCGCAAGGCGATGGATCCGTCGGCGCGGGTGTACCGGTCGAGGAAGGCGGCGGGGTCGAGGTCGGTGAGCTCGGCGCGCAGGCCCTTGGGGGCAGCGGCGAACAGGGCATGGTCCAGTGTCAGCGTCATTGCAGGTGAGGTCTTCCCGAAGATGTCTTCGTTGGCAGGTGGGACCAGCAGAACGATGAAAAGCAGCCCGCAGCGTAGGGGCTGGTCCGAATCAGACCCCGCTACGGCGGGTTACTACGAGAAGAATTCGCCGTGAGGCTGCCTGCGCGGTCTGCGCAGCAGCGACCGCGAGGTCGCGGTCAGCGACTAGCAGCGCGGCACAGCGGGCGGGATTCGGCACGCAGTCGAGAATAGGGCGATCGTCGCGAAACCGCAACCTGGTTCACTGCCCGGAGTGTCTACCGGTGAGTACCATCACCGCAGCTCAGGATCGGTAACGTCGGCCCCCGCGACGGCGATGGGTACCGTATCGGGCATGGGGCTGCTCATGGCGATGACGATTCCCGGGCTCGCGTGCTTGCTGATCCTGTTGGCGTTCGAGTTCGAACAGCGGCAGAGCACGCTGATGCACCGGGAGGACCCTTCGGAGGGTGCCCCGCCGCGGGATCGGGTGGATCTGGCGGGCGGGTCGGCGCGGCTCGTCGCCCGCGAGCGCTGAATCCGGTCAGCGCCGCGACGCTGCACCGGTCAGGGGTTCCACCGAGGCGAGGGCGCGGGCCGAACCGTCGACGTCGACCTGGACCCGCAGGCGCTCGGGTTGCGAACTCGTCCGCAACACCACTTTGTCGCCCATCATCACCGGGCCGACGTGTTCGACGATCGCGCGGTACGGCAACCGATGACGGTCCGGGTGCGCGGCGAGCGCTTCCTCCATGGCCTCCCAGTACACCGCGTTGTTGACATGGCCGAGCCGGTCGACGTCGGTGACGCGCAGCGGGAACGGCACCTCCTCCACCTTCGCGACGTCGAGTTCGGTGAGCGCGGCTTTCCAGCGCAGGCGATGTTCGGTGGTGCCGGCCAGCATCGGCGCCATGAACGCGTCGCTCATCCGCGCGGGACGGCCGGCGACGGGGTCGATGTGGATCAGGAACGCCGCGGCCTCGATGTGCCCGCCCTTCTCCCCGCGCAACCGAATGCGCATGTCGCACCAACGATTCGAGAGCGCGTCGGCCCAGCGGCGGAGCTGGACGCGGTCGCCGAACATGATCGGCTCGTACACGTCGATCACCGTGCGCCGCACGATCCACGCCTGATGGGTGTCGCCGTCCTCCACCGCGTCGAGATGATCGAACCCGATGTCCTGCAGGTAGCGCGCCACCGCGTCGAGCCGCAGCCGGTCGTCGCCATCGGTGTCGCCGAGTCGTACCGGCCACGACATCGCGAAGGCCCGCTCGATATCGGGGCAGTCGGGCAGCGGGGTCGCGATGACGGGCTCGGTCATAGGGCCGATGCTGCCACACCGGTGTCGCCAGTGACACGCGCCTCAGTACGGATCCGCCGAAGGCATTGAATCACTACGATTTTCGGCCGTAGGGTCGGTTCGACGCCGGACGACAGGATGGATGCGATGCTGATCGATTTCACGCCGGACAAGGCGCTGTACCCCTTCGAATCCCGCTGGTTCGAATCGTCGGCGGGCCGGGTGCACTACATCGACGAGGGCTCCGGGATCCCCATCCTTTTCTGTCACGGCAGCCCCACCTGGAGTTTTCTCTACCGCAAGATCATCGGTCAGCTGGGCGACCGGTTCCGGTGCGTAGCAGTCGACTACCCGGGCTTCGGACTGTCCGAACGACCACCCGGGTACGGCTACACGATCGCCGAACATGCCGCCGTGGTCGGCGAGCTCGTCGACCATCTCGGGCTCGACCAGTTCGTCGTCATGGGCCAGGACTGGGGCGGACCGATCGGCGCCGCGGTCGGCGCCGATCGGTCCGATCGGGTGCGCGGGCTGGTGCTCGGCAACACCCTGTTGTGGCCGACGGACACCTGGCCGCAGAAGGCGTTCAGCCGGGTCATGAGCAGCTCGCCGATGCAGCGGCGGATTCTGCGCGACAACCTTCTCGTCGAGCGTTTCCTGCTCGGTGAGCTGCGGAACACGATCAGCGAGGCCGAGGCCGATCACTACCGCGAAGTGCAACCTTCACCCGAAGCCCGGCGCGGGATCGCCGCGATGCCCGGGCAGATCCTGGCCGCTCGCCCCTTCCTCGAACAGCTGGCGATCGACGTGCCCGCCCGGCTCGGCGCCACACCGACGCTGCTGATCTGGGGCATGAAGGATATGGCGTTCCGTCCCGCCGCGTTCCTGCCACGAATGCGCGACACGTTCACCGACCACCGGGTCCTCGAACTGCCCGACGCCAGACACTTCATCCCCGAACACGAGCCCGGCAAGATCGCCGAAGCTATCGTCCAGCGTTTTCGCTGACGCCGCCCCGACCGCTTCCTCGCGAGGCAGCGGGCACTCCGTCGGCAGTGGGCGGTGCGCCGGTTTCCGCGATCGACCGTGAGCGAATCGCTGGCTAATAAAATGTGACCAGATTGTGAATCTCCCGCGAGTCGCCGCCGAGAACGGCCGATCGCACGGTAGCGTCGCGGCCGCTAGGCCAATTGTTACTGCGTGAAAGGAATTGTTCGACATGGCATTCGAAGTCACTGGGGCTATCGGCGATCACTACAACGAAGCCGGTGGCGCGTCCAGCCCGCTGGGTGAGCCGACCTCGGCAGAGCAGGACGCCGCCAACGGTGGCAAGTTCCAGGAATTCACCGGCGGAGTCATCTACTTCAAGCTCCCGACCGGGGCCAAGACCGTGTACGGCGCCATCCGTCAGGCATGGGAAGCCGAAGGCGGCGCGGGCGGCCGGTTCGGCTACCCGACCTCCGACGAGCAGGACATCGAAGGCGGCAAGATCAGCCACTTCGAGAACGGCTCGATCAGCTACTC
>NZ_JBSGVG010000017.1:0-142502 GCF_053608345.1 Nocardia sp. NPDC055050 | reverse complement strand
AAGGGTGCGCTCGACGCCGGTGCCCGCCGGATCACCGAGGGCATGAAGGTCGCCGCCGCGAACGCCATCTTCGGTGTCGTCGCCGACGAGCTGGCCGTGGACAAGATCATCCCGAGCCCGCTCGACCCGCGCGTGGCTCCGGCAGTGGCCGAGGCCGTCGCCGAAGCGGCGCGCGCCGAGGGTGTCGCCTAGTTTCTCCCGGACAGCGCCCCCGTTCCCACGGAACGGGGGCGCTGTCGTGTCATCTGGGATCATCGAACGATGACCACCATCACCGTGCAGCTTCCCGATGACGTCGCCGAACAGCTCGCGGAGGCCGCGGCGGCCGCGGGCGTTTCGGTGAATGTGGCGATGGTGCAGGCGGTGCAGGAGTGGATTCACGCCAACGCTCAGCGTGCCCGGGAACGTGCCAGGATGCAGCAGGTGCTGGCCGACGACCCGCACCTGCGGGCGCTACTCGGCGACGACTGAGATCCGGGGGTCGGTCCCCGCGCGGGTGAGCCTGCCGGTGCCGGGGGTGCTCGCCCACACCGCCACCGCGAGCAGCCCGTCGAGCACCAGCGCCAGCACCGCGACCAGCAGCGCGCCGACCAAGACGAGGTCGTATCGGTAGAGCCCGATGCCGTCGAAGATGTAGCGGCCGAGCCCGCCCAGGTTGACATAGGCCGCGATGGTCGCGGTGGCGACGACTTGCAGTGTGGCGCTGCGCAACCCGCCGAGCAGCACCGGCATCGCGTTGGGTACCTCGACCCGGAACAGGATCTGGCGTTCGGTCATCCCCATCGCCCGCGAGGCGTCGACCACATCGGCGGGCACATTCGCGATTCCCGCGTAGGCCCCCGCCAGCAGCGGTGGGATGCCGACGGTGATCAGCGCCAGCAGCGGCGGGATCAGCCCGAGCCCGAGTCCGAGCACCAGAAAGGTGAGCAGACCCAGTGTCGGCAGCGCCCGCATGGCATTGGCGAAGCCGACCATCACGGCACTGCCGCGGCGCGTGTGCCCGATGATCGACCCGAGCGGCACCGCGATCACCGCCGACAGCGCCACCGCGAGGAAGCTGTACCACAGGTGTTGCAGCAGGCGATGTTCGATGCCGGTGGGTCCGCCCCAGTTCGCGCTGTCGCTCAGATAGTTCCAGGCTTCGACGAAGAGGTTCACGAGCGGGCCCCGCTCACGCGCGCGTCTGCCCTGGTCCACGGGGTTGCGAGGGTGCCGAGCAGGAACACCAGCCGATCGAAGATCAGCGCGAGCACCAGGGTCACGATGATGCCCGCGACGATCTGGTCGGGGTAATCGCGCTGGTAGCCCTGGGTGAACAGCTTCCCGAGCCCGCCGACTCCGATCAGCGCGCCGACCGACACCATGGCGATATTGGTGACCACCACGACGCGCAGAGAAGCGGTGAAAACCGGTAGCGCCAACGGCATGTCGACGGTGACGGTGCGCCGCATCCGGCCGAACCCGATCGCGTCGGCGGCATCGATCACGCTGTCGGGCACCGTATCCAGTGCCATCGGCACCGCGATCAGCAGCAGCGCGGTCGAATACACGGTGAGCGCGATGATCACATTGAGCGGGTCGATCATCGAGATGCCGACCAGTGGCGGAATGATCACGAACAGCGCGAGCGACGGGATGGTGTAGGCCAGGCTCGACGTCGTGGTGGTGATCCGCCGGGCCCAGCGGTTTCCGTGCACCAGTGCGCCGAGCGGGACCGCGATCACCAGGCCGAGCAGTAAGGGGACAAGTGCCAGCACCAGGTGGGTGCGGGTGATCGCCATGATGTCGGCGAAGTTGTCGATCAGGTATCTCACGAGGTGCCCTGGGTGAAGAACTCCTGATTGCGTTGGGAGTCTTCGGCTACTCGCTGTTCGGCGAGTTGGGTCAGCACCTCGGTGGCGAGCAGCCCGCCGCGCACGGCGCCCGCCTCGTCGACGGCGACGCCGATTCCCGAGGGCGAGGAGATCGCCGCGTCCAGGGCTTGCCGGAGGTCGCCGGTCGGGGTGAACAGCGAGCCGCCCGCGGAAACACTGGAGTCCAGCGGTTTTCCGGCCCGCACCCGCTCGACGCCGGTGACGTCGATCCAGCCGCCCGGCTTGCCGAGCTCGTCGACGACGAGTGCCCATTCGCCCTGGGTGAGCCGCAATCCGGCGATGCCGTCCGGCTCGATCATCCGGATCGGCGCCAGCGCAACAGCTTCGGCGCTGCGGAACGACAGTCCGCGATACCCGCGGTCCCTGCCGACGAACCCGGCGACGAAATCCGTGGCGGGCTGGGCCAAGACATGTTCCGGCGTGTCGTACTGCTGGAGCACCCCGCCGAGCCCGAACACCGCGATCTTGTCGCCGAGCGTGATCGCCTCGTCGATGTCGTGGGTGACGAACACGATCGTCTTGTGCAATTCGGACTGCAGCCGTCGCATCTCCGATTGCAGTTCCGCGCGTACCACCGGGTCGACCGCGCTGAACGGCTCGTCCATCAACAGCACCGGCGGGTCGGCGGCCAGCGCTCGCGCCACCCCGACCCGCTGCTGCTGGCCGCCGGACAGTTGCGCCGGATATCGCTGCGCCAGATCGCGATCCAGCCCGACCCGGTCCATCACCTCCAGTGCGGCCGCGCGGGCGGCCTTGCGTGACTGTCCGAGCAGCATCGGCACGGTCGCCACGTTGTCGATCACCCGGCGGTTGGGCAGCAGCCCGCCGCTCTGGATCACATAGCCGACACCGAGGCGCAGTTTCACCGGATCGATCGTCGCGATGTCGCGTCCGTCGACGGTGACGGTGCCCGCGCTGGGGTCGACCATTCGATTGATCATGCGCATCGAGGTGGTCTTGCCGCAGCCGGACGGACCGACGAACACGGTGAACGATCCCGAGTCGATGTGCAGGTTCAGATCGCGGACCGCGTGTGTGCCGTTCGGATAGGTCTTGTCGATACCGCGGAATTCGATGTCGGACAATGCGATTCTCCTCGAGGCGCGGGTTCGCCTAGCCGATGGGGGAGTTCAGCCCCTGGGCGGTGATCCAGGCGAGTGCGGCGGCCTTCGGTTCGATCTTGCTGTCGCCGGAGACGGCGGTGTTCAGCGAGATCAGTTCGGTGGTGGTGAGCTTGGCCGAGACCGCGTCGAGCACGGCGACGGCCTTGTCGGACTTCTTCGCGGCGTTGAACAGCGGGACCACGTTCTGCGCGGCGAAATTGTGCTTCGGATCGGCCAGCACGACCAGGTCGTTCTGCGCGATCGCCGGCGACGTGGTGAAGATGTCGGCCGCGGTGACCTGGCCGTCGACCAGTGCGCGCACGGTCGCGGGGCCGCCGCCGTCGGCGATCGGCACGAAATTGGCGTCGGTGATATCGAGGCCGTAGTTCTTCTTCAAGCCCGGCAGTCCGCCCGGGCGCTGGGCGAATTCGGCCATCCCGCCGAACTTCACCTCGGCCGAATGCGGCGCGAGGTCGGCGATGGACTTCAAGTTCCACTTGTCGGCCGTGGCGCGGGTGACGACCACCGCGTCCGAGTCCTCGCCGGGGGCGGGGGTCGCGATGGCGAGGTCGTCGCCGAGTGCTGTGGTGAGCGCGGCGTTCACCTCGGGCGCGGCGGTGGCCGTGGCGTCTTTGTCGAGGTATTGCAGCAGGTTGCCGGTGTACTCGGGGATGAGCGAGATCGCGCACTGGCGCAGTGCGGGGATGTAGGCCTCGCGCGAGCCGATGTCGAACTTGGTGTCGACCTTGAAGCCGTTGATCCGCAGCACCTCGGTGTAGATGTTGGCGACGGTCTCGGACTCGGGGAAGTTGGCCGACCCGATGATCAGCGCGTCGCTGGTGCAATCACCCTTGGCGGCAAGGGGATCGTTGTTGCCGCAGGCGGAGGCGATCATGGCGGCGGCCAGCGCCACCGCGGCAACCAGTACCCGGCCCGCCCGCATCACGAGGCGGCGTGCCGGTCGACGTTGTCCTGGCGATGAGGAGGCGAAGTCGGTTTTCACTGGTGTCCTTCCGGCAAAGGCGGGCAGTGCGCTGTGCGTGCGACCCGGGGGCCACAGGTACATTCTGGTAGTTCATACTGCCCGCCGTCGGGCCGAATTGCGCGGGTTGACGGCAAATACGGAAAGTTGGTGTCGCCGCATGTACTCGGTCGCCGTGCGTCGAACCGCCGCCGCGATCCTGGCCGCAGCCTGCGCTTTCACCACTATTTCCTGCGCCTCCGACGACGCCGCCCCGGTGGTCGTGGTGGGTGGGAATTCGACGACGGAATCGGTTCTGCTCGCCGAGATCTATTCCCAAGCACTGGACCGTGCGGGCGCCGACTCCACCGTCTCGACCGGATCGGCCACCCCCCTCGCCGATCTCGACGCGGGCCGCATCGCGGTCCTCCCCGCCCGCAACGGCGCCCTCGTGGACCGCTGGAACCCCGCCTCCCCCGCCCGCACGCCCGACGAGGTGGTCGCCGCGGTCAACTCGGCTCTGCCCCAGGGCATTTCGGTCTCCGACGCCGCGGACGGCACAGACCTGCGCCTGCGCGCGCCGGGCGGAGCGCCCGAGGGCGCCGCCCGCTCCCAGAGCATCGTCGCCCTCTACCGCAGCGGCATCTTCGACCGCCGACAGCTGAAGAAGCTCAACTACGTTGCGGGCGAGCTGACCACCGAGGGTCTGACCGAGTCGATCAACCAGATCGAATCCGGCACCAGCCCCGCCGACGCGGCCAGATCCTGGTTGGACGCCCACGGCCTGTAGCGCACGGTCGCACAGAACGGGCGGTCAGGAAGCAGCGTCGGACCACGCGGCTTGGGCCCGGCCCATTCGCACGATGCCCACGATCAGGCAGTCTTGCTCCCCTCCGTGATTCGGCGCGCACGGTACTCGCCGCGGTATCGGCGCGCACGGACTCCCGACGCGAACCCGGATGGCGGCCAACAGCGGTGTTCGGTGTGACGTCGTCGGGTGGGTCGCGCCCTTGCCAAGCTTTGTTCCGCTCCGTATATTCCTACTGGAATATTTGGTGGTGGAACATAGAGCTGAGTGGAGGTGGCGGGGTGGGGCAGCCCGGGCGGAATGTGATGACGCCGTTGGCGATCGCGGTGCTCGCGTTGCTCGACGAGCGCCCCATGCATCCGTACGAGATGTATCAACTGCTGATCGCTCGGCGGGAGGACCTGCTGGTCAAGGTGCGGCCCGGGTCGCTGTATCACGTGGTGGCCCGGCTGGCCGACGACGAGATGGTGGCGGCGGAGGGGATCGGCCGGGCCGGGAACAGGCCCGAGCGAACCACCTATCGGATCACCGATTCCGGGCGGACCGCCCTGCGGGGACGGATCGCCGAGCTGCTGCGGACACCGGTGCAGGAATATCCGATCTTCCGGGTGGCGTTGGCCGAAGCGCACACCCTTCCGCAAGAACAGGTCATCGCATTGCTCGACGAGCGCGTGGAGTACCTGACTCAGTCGCGGGCCGACACGGACGTGCTGCTCGACTGGGCGCGCAGCCGAGCCATCCCGCGCCGGTATTTCTTTGTCCTGGAATACATTCGCGCCACCATCCACGCCGAACTCACGTGGATCGAACGCTTCGCCGCCGAACTCGGCAGCGGTGCTGTGCCGTGGGAGCAGTACGACCCCGACACCGGCGAACGGATCACCGACGATCACGTCCACGAATGGCCGACCGGGGATCACCCCGACGCCGCGCCCCGGCCCCGCTGGGCCGCCCGAAGCTGAATCCTTCTCCTCGATTGGAACGAATTCGATGACCACCCAACGTAATCCGTGGCTAGCGCTCTTCGCGCTGGTGGTCGGGTTCTTCATGATCCTGCTGGACATGACCATCGTCGCGGTCGCCAATCCGGCCATCATGACCGACCTCAGCACCGACATCTCCAACGTCATCTGGGTCACCAGCGCCTACCTGCTCACCTACGCGGTGCCGCTGCTGGTCACCGGTCGGCTCGGTGACAAGTTCGGGCCGAAGAACATCTACCTGATCGGCCTCGCGATCTTCACCGCCGCCTCGCTCTGGTGCGGCCTGTCCGGCAGCATCGGCATGCTGATCGCCGCCCGCGCCGCCCAGGGTATCGGCGCCGCGCTGATGACCCCGCAGACGATGGCCGTGATCACCCGCACCTTCGCCCCGGACAAGCGTGGCGCCGCGATGGGCCTGTGGGGTGGCGTCGCCGGGCTGGCGACGCTGATCGGACCCATCCTCGGCGGCGTGCTGGTCGACAACCTCGGCTGGGAATGGATCTTCTTCGTCAACGTGCCGGTCGGCATCATCGCGTTCGGCCTGGCTGTGTGGCTGGTGCCCGCGCTGCCGACCAGCGACCACAAGTTCGACATCGTCGGTGTGATTCTCAGCGGCGTCGGCATGCTCGCCCTGGTTTTCGGTATCCAGGAGGGCAATGCGCAGGACTGGTCGTTGCGGATCTGGCTGCTGATCGGCTTCGGCGTGGTGATGCTGGTGGTGTTCGTGATCAACCAGGCGCGCAACAAGGGCGAACCGCTGGTGCCGCTGAGCCTGTTCCGGGACCGCAATTTCGCGCTGTCGAACCTGGCGATCGCCGCGATGGGCGCCGCGATCACCTCGATGATGGTGCCCTCGTACTTCTACCTGCAGGCGGTGCGCGAGATGACGCCGACGATGTCGGCGCTGGTCTTCGCGCCGATGGCGATCATCACCGGTTTCACCGCGCCGTTCATCGGCAAGGTGTCGGA
The DNA here is from genome assembly GCF_053608345.1 of Nocardia sp. NPDC055050. NCBI lineage: Bacteria > Bacillati > Actinomycetota > Actinomycetes > Mycobacteriales > Nocardiaceae > Nocardia > Nocardia sp. NPDC055050. The sequence continues at coordinate 135,804 of NZ_JBSGVG010000017.1, read as the reverse complement.
CAAGCTGCCGCCGCGGCTGCTGCCGACGATCGGATTCGTGCTGTTCGCCGGTTCGGTGGCGTCCTTCGGCGCGCTCATGAGCCCGGACTCGTCGATCATCTGGTTCCTCGTCGCCGCCGCCGTCGCGGGCCTGGCCAACGCCTGCATCTGGGCACCGCTCGCCTCGACCGCCACCCACAATCTGCCGGTCGCCCAGGCCGGTGCGGGCGCCGGTGTGTACAACACCACCCGTCAGGTCGGCTCGGTTCTCGGTAGTGCCGCGATCAGCGCCCTGATCGCCGCCCGTCTGACCGCCAACGGCCTCGGCGGTGGCGGCCCGGTCGGCGAGGGCGCGGCCACCGGCCCACTCCCGCCGCAGATCATCGACGAATTCAGCACCGCGCTGGCCCAGTCGATGATCCTGCCCGCCGCCATCCTGGTGATCGGCATCGTCGCTTCGGCCCTGTTCGTCGGCCACGGCAAGTCCGCCGGAAACGCTCCCACGCGGGAGAAGGCCGACGCTTCGGCCTGATCGCGAGTGTCGAGTCGCCTGCCCGTCACGTGCGAACGTGGCGGGCAGGTTTCAGTTCACCTGGATGGTGAGGGTGGGGTAGCCGGTGGCGCCGTCGGGGACGACGTCTTGTTCGACGGCGGTTTGTGGCTGACCGGAGGTGTCGGTGGTGCGGGCGCGCAGGGTGTGCTGGCCGGGGGTGGCTTCCCAGTCGTAGGTCCACTGACGCCAGGTGTCGACGGTGACCTCGGTGGACAGGCGGGCGGGGCGCCAGTCGCCGTTGTCGACCTGCACCTCGACGCCGGTGACGCCGCGATGCTGGGCCCAGGCCACACCGGCGATCACGGTGCGGCCCTGCGGGATTCGCCCGCGCCCGCGTGGGGTGTCGATGCGGGTGCCGGTTTTGATCGGGCCCTGCGCCGACCAGCCGCGCCGGGTCCAGTAGGCGGTGGCCCTGTCGAAGCGGGTGACCTCGAGTTCGGTGACCCATTTGGTGGCGGAGACGTACCCGTAGAGGCCGGGGACGACCAGGCGAGCGGGGTAGCCGTGCCGGACCGGGAGGGGTTCGCCGTTCATGCCGATGGCGAGGAGGGCGTCGCGGCCGTCCGTGAGGACCGAGAGGGGTGAACCCGCGGTCCAGCCGTCTTCGCTGTGCGACAGCACCATGTCGGCGTCGGGGTGCGGTCGTGCCTCGGCGAGGAGTTCGTCGAGGCGATAGCCGAGCCAGCGGGCGTTGCCGATCAGGTCGCCGTTGATCGGGTTGGAGACACATGCCAGGGTGACCAGGCGCTCCACCGGAGTGCGGCGAAGCAGGTCGTCCCAGGTGAGAGTGATTTCCTGGTCGACCATCCCGTGGATGCGCAGGGACCAGGAGTCTGTGGACACCTGGGGAACGATCAGCGCGGTGTCGATCCGGTAGAAGTCGCTGTTCGGGGTGATGTACGAGGTGAGTCCGGGTACCCGGAGATCGGCATCCGGCGGGAGATCCGGCAACGGTGCTGTCGCCCTGGGCAATTCGACGGTCTCGCGCTCGGCCGTCACATCATGGCGCGCGCCGCCGAGCAGCCGGCCCGCCAGGCCGGCTCCGAGGGCGAGCACCCCGGTTGCCGCGATGCCACCGAGCACGCGCCGCCGCCCGGCTCCTGCGATCGACGCGCCGGTGCGGACCGGGCTGTCCTCGCCGCCTACCTCCGGCGCCGCGGTGGCCTCACCGAGTTGTGGCGCAGCGGGTTCCGTCGCCGGTCGCCGCGAATCGGATGCGTCATCGATCCGCCGGGTCAGTCCTCGCAACGCGAGAATTCCAGCGGCGGTACCGATCAGCGCGGGCAGCGCACCGGCGAACCCGCCGACTCTCCCGGCGCCGACGACAGCGGCGACCACGCCGAAGATCGCGAACAGTACCGATCCGATCGGTCGAGCCGCTCGCTCGAAATATCCAGCGATCCCCGCGACCACCACCGCGACAATGCCCATGCACACGAACAGCACGGCCTTGTCGCTGGTTCCGAACGTCGAGATCGCCCATTCCCTGACCCCGTCGGGGGTATGGTCGACCACCGTCGCGCCGAGTGCGTAGGCGGGTGCGCTCCCGGACCCGGTGAACACCGCGACCAACTCCGCCACACCGAGTACCAGTGCAGCGGCCACGATCCCGGCTATCGCCCGCAAGAACGCCATGCACAGAGCGTACGTCGCGCCCGGATCGCCCCGGTGACCGATTTGTGACGGCCGAACACCTCCCGCGGATCGGCCATCAAAACTACACTGCGTAGTAGAAACGATCCCGCTCGGCAGGAGACATGATGACCGAGACAGCACCGGACTCGACACTGCGCGCCACGACGGCGGTCTTCGCCGTCGCCCTCCTGGTCCACGGCGCCGACCACTTACGCCGGGGCATGGGCGCCACCTCATCGCTGGTGAACGCCCTCGGCACCCTGCAAATCCTCTTCGCCCTGTTCACGGTGTTCCTCGTGTTCCGCAGGCACCCGGCGGCCCCCCGCGCCGCGGTGTTCATCGGCTTCGCGAGCGCGATCGGTTTCACGATCGTGCACCTGCTTCCGGACTGGTTCGGTCCGCTCAGCGACAGCTTCATCAACGCGCCTGCCGCCTCCGGCGTCACCGGATTCTCCTGGTTCGCCGCACTGTTCGAGATCGCGGCCGATCTGGCGATCGGCATCGCGGGTCTGCGGATGCTGCGGTCCAGGGCGTTGAGTGTGGCCTGAACGCCGGGGCCGTCGCTCACCCGGCGGCGAATCCGGCCGAGTCGAGGCGATGGTGAACAGTCGCGGTCGGTAGTCTGCGCGGCATGACAGCACGTTCCTTCTCGCGATTCGTGTCTGCAGTCTTCTTGGCAGCCGCGATTCCCCTGGTATCGCCCACCCATCCCGCTACCGCCGAGCCCTGTTCCGATGTGGAGGTGGTGTTCGCTCGCGGGACCGCCGAGCAGGGTGGCGAACTCGGTCTGACCGGTATTTCCTTCGTCGAAGCGCTGCGCGCGAACGCGGGCGGACGCTCGGTCGGCTCGTACGGCGTCGACTACCCGGCCAGCAGCGACTTCACCGACCGGCTGGCCTTCGCCCGCACCGTCGTGCAGGGGATCAGTGATGCTCAGCGACGGGTCGAATACCTCGCGGCGAACTGCCCGGGCGCCCGCATCGTCCTCGGCGGATATTCCCAAGGCGCGGCGCTGGCCGGTTTCGCGACCGGTGTCGGTGTGCCCGAGGGTGTGCTGCCGGAGTACGAGATGTATCTGCCGCAGCCGATGGCGCCCGAGGTGGCAGAGCACGTCGCGGCGGTCGCGCTGTTCGGCAAACCGTCGGATCGGTTCATGGCCGACGCGGACGCACCGGCGGTCTCGGTCGGCGCGCTCTACAAGGACAAGACCATCGAGCTGTGTGTCCCCTCGGACAACATCTGCGACGGTTCCCCACTCGCCCAGCCCAACGTCTCGCACACCCTGTACAGCATCAACGGAATGACCATCACCGCGGCACAATTCGCGGCGCAACGGTTCTGAACAGCCGAAAGGCCGGTTGCGCGAACGCAACCGGCCTCTCGTCTGTGTGGGATCAGGAGTAGATCTTGTCTACTTCGCCCGCGTACTGCTTCATGACGACGGCGCGCTTGAGCGACATCTTCGGGGTGAGCTCGCCACCCTCCTGGGTCCAGTCGACCGGGAGGATGCGGATCTTCTTGATCGCCTCGGCCTTGGAGACCTTCTTGTTGGTCTCGTCGATCGCGGCCTGCACCTCGGCGACCAGCGCCGGGTTCTCGATCAGGGTCTCGATCGCGGTGTCGGCGGCGACGCCGTTGCGATCCTTCCAGCCCGGCAGGGCTTCCGGGTCGAGGGTGATCAGCGCGCCGATGAAGGGCTGGCCGTCACCGACGACCATGACCTGGCTGATCAGCGGGTGCGCGCGCAGCGAGTCCTCGAGGATCGCGGGGGAGACGTTCTTGCCGCCCGCGGTGACCAGGATTTCCTTCTTGCGGCCGGTGATGGTGACGAAGCCGTCGGCGTCGATGGCGCCCAGGTCGCCGGTCTTGAACCAGCCGTCCTCGAACGCCTCCTCGGTGGCCTCGGCGTTGCCCCAGTAACCGTCGAACACGACCGAGCCCTTGAGCAGCAGCTCGCCGTCCTCGGCGATCTTGGCCGCGTGGCCCTGGATCGGGCGACCCACCGAGCCGACGCGGATGAACGCGGGCGTGTTCACGGTGAACGCGGCGGTGGTCTCGGTCAGGCCGTAGCCCTCGTAGATCGTCACGCCAGCACCGCGGAAGAAGTGGCCCAGACGCGCGCCCAGCGGGCCGCCACCGGAGACAGCGGCCAGGCACTGGCCGCCGAGGGCCGCGCGCAGCTTGCTGTAGACCAGCTTGTCGAACACGAAGTGCTTGACCTTGAGCAGCAGGTCGGGGCCGCCCTTGGTCTCGAGCGCCGTGCTGTAGGCGATGGCGGTCTCCGCGGCGGCGTCGAAGATCTTGCCCTTGCCGCCGTCGTGCGCCTTCTGCTTGGCGGAGTTGAACACCTTCTCGAACACGCGCGGCACCGAGAGGATGAAGTCGGGCTTGAAGTCGCCGAACTGCTCGACCAGGGTGGTCCAGTCCGAGCTGTGGCGGATGGTCACCTTGGAATCGAAGGCGATCAGCGCGACAGCGCGGGCGAACACGTGCGCCAGCGGCAGGAACAGCAGGGTCTTCTGGCCCTCGGAGACGAACGCGCTGAGCTCGATGCCACCCGAACGCGATTCCGCCCACAGGTTCGCGTGGGTCAGCTGAACGCCCTTGGGGCGGCCGGTGGTGCCCGAGGTGTAGATCAGGGTCGCGGGCGAGGCCGCGCCGACCTGCTTGCGACGCTCGTGCACGGCGGCGTCGTCGAGCCCGGCACCACGCTCGACGAGGGTATCGATCGCGCCCTTGTCGATCTGCAGGGTCTCGGCCAGCGCGGGCAGCGAACCGGCTTCGATCTCGTCTATCGTGGCGCGGTGCTTGTCGTTCTCGACGACCAGCAGCTTGGTCTCGGAATCCTGCAGGATCCACTTGGCCTGCTCGGCGGCCGAGCTGTCGTAGATCGCGACGGTCACGCCGCCGGCGGCCCAGATCGCGAAGTCCAGCAGCGTCCACTCGTAGCGGGTGGCTGCCATGATCGCGACGCGGTCGCCCAGCTCGATGCCGGCGGCGATCAGGCCCTTGGCCACGCCGAGGACGGCCTTCTCGAACTGTGCTGCCGTGACGTCATTCCAGCCGCCGCTGCCGTTCGGGACGTTGAACAAGACCGTGTTCGGCGTCTCCTGCGCGAAGCGGAAGACGTTGTCGGCATTGTTCGCATCGTCCGGGATGGTGTAGGAAGCCGGAACTTCGAACTCTCGCATCTGTGCCCTTCCAGTGGGTTCTACTCGCCAGTAATCTACGACACGTTCGGGCGGGTCGCGATATCGCCGCCCGAATTGCCCGTCACCAGGCTTTATCGTAAATCGTCTATCGATACCGGCTGAATTGCTTCTCGCAGGAATTCCGCGAGTTCGCTGAGAGCCAGCGCTGCCTCGGTGACCAGCGCGGCTTGCAGTTGCGCGACATGCCAGAGGCCGCGGGTTTCGGTGAAGCGGACGTGCACACCCGCTCCACGCAGGGCTGAGACGAGCTTGCGACACTGGTCGTGCAGGAGTTCGCTCACATCGACCTGCACGTAGGTGGGCGGCAGGCCGATCAGGTTGCCCGACAGCGGGGCGTAACCCGCTTCGGTCGCGGCGGAGTCGCCGAGGTAGTGGGCGGCACAGGCTCGCGACCACGTTCGGTTGATCACCAGGTCGCGATCCCTGCTCGGCACCTCGGTGGGGTCCACCCAGGGCGCGATGAGGCCGAGCGCGGCGGGGGTCATCTGATGCTTCTCGATCAGCCGCTGGGCCAGTGCCATCGCCAGGCCGCCGCCCGCCGAGTCGCCCGCCAGGCAGATCTGCTCGGGCCGGTAGCCGACGTTGCCGACCAGGTCGAGGAACGCGGCCTCGGCGTCGTCGAGCCCGGCCGGGAACGGGTGTTCCGGCGCCAGCCGGTAGTCCAGCGAATACACCGCGCAGGAGGTCTCACGCGCGAGACCGGCCACCAGCGAACGGTGTGTGGCGATCGAGCCGACCACGTAGCCGCCGCCGTGCAGGTACAAGATCGCGCCCGCGGCACGTTCGGGCGGGACCGCCCGGGTACGCGAACCCGGAATGGCGGTTTCGGCGATCACGCGTTCGGCGGGGCGCCCACCCAGCTGCAGGTGCTGCACGACGGAACCGTCGGGCACCAACTGCAGCCGGGAGACCGCGTCGAGCAGAACGCGCTGTACCGCGACCGGTAGCCGTGCGTTGAGTGTCACCCGGAACACCGGGTCGAGCAACGCACGGGCGATCGGCAGCGGAATCTTGAACTCGCGCATGGAGTTTCCTCGGGTCCGGAGGAGCGTCAGTGTGGCATGAAGCGGCCGTTGACCACGGCCGAGATCCGGCTGTAGCCGGAGGCGAGGAAGCGCACGCTCACGTCGAGCACCTTGGCCTCCCAGCCGATCAGCACGCGGGCCTGCCCCTTGCGCACGCCCTCGGTGATGGTCTGTGCGGCCATCTCCGGGGTGTGAATCGCCAGGTACTTGTCGAACAGGGTGGCGGCGTTGGCGCCGTCCATGCCCTCGGCGTAGGTGGCGTTGCGGGCGACCGCGGTCTTGATGCCACCGGGGTGCACGCAGGTGACCTTGACCGGCGCCTTGGCGACCTTCATCTCCTGGAACAGCGCCTCGGTGAAGCCGCGCACCGCGAACTTGGCCGAGTTGTAGGCCGCCTGGCCGGGCACGGCGACCAGGCCGAAGAGGCTGGACACGTTGATCACGTGGCCGTCGCCGGACTCGATCAGCATCGGCAGGAACGCCTTGGTGCCGTTGACGACGCCCCAGAAGTCCACATCCATGATGCGTTCGATGTCTTTGAACTCGGTCTTGATCACGTCGCCGTGGTAGGCGATGCCCGCGTTGTTGTAGATCTGGTGCACGACGCCGAAGTGCGCCTTCACCTGATCGGCGTAGAGCAGGAACGCCTCGCGCTCGGCCACGTTGAGCCGGTCGGACTTCACCTGCGCGCCCAGCTTCTCGCAGGACGCGACGGTCTGGGCCAGGCCCTCGGCGTCGATGTCGGACAGCGCGAGTTTGGCGCCACGCGCGGCCAGATTCTCGGCCAGTGCGCGACCGATGCCGGAGCCGGCGCCGGTGATCACGCATACCTTGTTCGTGAAGTAAGCATCTTTGCTCACTGTGCTGCCACCACTTCCCTGTCGGCGTCTGCGGTTGTCGTAGTGTAGGCGGCGGCATCGAAATGCCGTGTGAGCCTACGGAATTCGAACGTGAAGTCCGGCCACAACGTGGTGTTGTTGCCGTGCTTGTCCAGGTACCAGCTGGCGCACCCGCCAGTGTTCCAGACAGTCTTGCCCAACTTTTCCTGCAGGTCGGCGTTGTAGGCCTGCTGCACGTCTTCGCGAACCTCGACCGTACGCAGACCCTGGGAGTCGATCGTCGCCAGCGCGTCGCTGACGTAGTTGATCTGCGATTCGATCATGAACACCATCGAGGTGTGGCCGAGGCCGACATTCGGGCCGACCAGGAAGAACATGTTGGGGAAGTTCGCGATGGCCGAGCCCTTGTAGGCCTGCTGGCCGATGTCGTCGAACACCTCGGCCAGCGTGCGCCCGTCGCGTCCGACCATCGCGTTGTAGGTCGGCGAGTCGGTGACGTGGAAACCGGTGGCCACGATGAGCGCATCGATCTCGCGCTCGGTGCCGTCCTTGGTGACGATCGAGCCCGCCCTCACCTCGGCGATGCCGTCGGTGATCACGTCGACATTGTCGCGATCCAGCGCCGGGTAGTACTCGTTGGAGATCAGCATGCGCTTGCAGCCGATCCGGTAGTTCGGGGTGACCTTCTTGCGCAGTTCGGGATCGCGGATCTCGATCTGCAACTTGGCGCGCGAGAGGGCCTCGAAGGCCTTCATCAGCACGGGGAAGCGGGTCAGGCCGACGACCTGGGTCTCGCGGGCCGCGTAGATCGCCGCGCGCGAGAGGCGCTGGACGGCGGGGATGTGCTTGAACGCCAGCCGCTCGGGCAGCAGATACGGGCGGTCCATGCGCGGCAGCAGCCAGGGCGCGGTGCGCTGGTAGACATCGAGGGTGGCGACCTCGCTCGCGATGGCGGGCACGATCTGGATCGAGGAGGCGCCGGTGCCGATCACCGCGACGCGCTTGCCGGTGAGGTCGGCGTCGTGGTTCCAGCGGGCGGAGTGGAAGATCTCGCCCTCGAAGTTGTTGATGCCCTTGATGTCGGGTAGCGACGGCTCACACAGCGCGCCGACCGCGGAGACCACGGTGTCGGCGGTGAACTCGCCCTGGCTGGAGCTGATCTCCCACTGCGCGGCCGCTTCGTTCCAGCGGATGCTCTGCACATCGCAGTCGAAGACATGGCGGTCGAGCACGTTGTAGCGCTCGGCGACGCTCTTGATGTACGCCTGGATCTCACCCTGCTTGGAGAACGAGCGGGTCCAGTTCGGGTTCGGGGCGAACGAGTACGAGTACAGGTGCGAAGGCACGTCGCAGGCGGCACCCGGGTAGGTGTTGTCGCGCCAGGTGCCGCCGACTTCGCTGCCGCGCTCGAGCACGAGGAAATCGTCGCGACCCTCTTGGCGCAGGCGGATGGCCAGGCCGAGGCCGGCGAACCCGCTGCCGACGATGATCGTCTTCACGTGGCGGGTTTCAGCGACCCGGGGCTCGACAACGTTGTCTGTAACCTTACGACTCATGTATTGCAGAATACGGTCTTATTGAGCCGGAGTCAACAGCTATTGAGCCGGGTTCAGTAGTGGCTAGGATGGCGGGTGTGACTACCAGGAGTGCGGGAGAGACGAAGCGTGTGCGGCTCAGCCCCGAGGAGCGCCGGCTGCAGCTGATCACCCTCGGCGCCGAAATGCTGGTCGACCGGTCGCTCGAGGACGTCTCGGTCGACGACATCGCCAAGCAGGCGGGCATCTCGCGGGGCTTGCTGTTCCACTACTTCGCCTCGAAGCAGGAATTCCACGAGGCGATCGCCCGGCATGTGAGTACCGAGTTCTTCGTCGCGATCATGCCCAACCGCGAGTTGTCACTGTTCGACATGTTGCGCGACTCGATCGAACGATTCGTCGACTACGCCACCGAGCATTCCGCGTCGTATCGCTCGGTGCTGCGCGGGCCCGCCAGCGTCACTCCCGACATGGCCGACTACGTCAACGAAACCCGCGGCGCCATCGCCGATCTCATCGTGAGCGAACTGCCGCTGCCGCCCGAGGATCCCGATCTGGCCCGGCTCACCTTGGCCATTCGCGGCTGGATCGCCTTCGTCGAGGAGACCATCCTCACCTGGATGATCGACAAACCGATCAGCCGCGAGTCGCTGGTCGATCTGCTGGTGGAGTCGCTGCCCGCGCTGGCGCTGAGTCCGGCGTTGATCGCCGCGCTCCAGGGCTGAATTCCTCCGGATCGCTGTTAACGCGCCGACGGGAGTGTCGCGAACAACTGAGGGGCTTGCACTGCCCTCCGCCGCTGCGTGCCCACAATTCCAGTGGCCCTGAATCTGTTGTGGCACAACATATTCGGATGCCGAATCGAGACCATTGCGGTGGCTAACGGTGCGGCTGTTCGGCACGACGAAGTGGGTATGACTCTCACGAACAGCACAATTCGCAAATTCTCGGCCGTGGTTGTTTCCGCCGGCGCCGTCCTCGTCGGGCTCGGTGCGCCCGCCGGCGCGCTGCCGTCGGATCCGATCGCGGTGTTCACGCCGACGTTGAGCCGGACTCCCGGCGCCAACTGCGCGGCGATCATCAACGCCCAGACCGTGCCGCAGCCGCAATCGGGCACCTTCGGTGTGCGGGTGGCGATCACCCAGACCGGAGACTTCTGCCAGCGCTACCAGGTGGCCGTACGCTTCCGCAATCTCGATACCGGCTACAGCGACGGCCAGTCGCACCCCGTGGAGAACGGTCAGATCCTGCACGCGCCGGGCAATGTGATCGTCGGGTTCGGGACCGCGCCCGGCAAGGGCCGGGTGGAGGCCTGGATCGTGACCACCGACGAATCCCTGCCCCAGCACCAGGAATTGGAGCACATCGCGGGACGCGCGAGCTTCACGCTCGGCTGATTCTCGCTGTCTTCCGTCGGGGCGAGTGCACAGGTGAGTGCGCTCGCCCCCGTCGGGCTTGCCCTAGTCGGATTTGGGGCGGGCGCGCAGGTGCGCGCGCTCGCCCTGCTTGCCGAACAGGCTGATGAATTCGACGGATTGTTCGTCGGCCGCGCCGAACCAGTGCGGGATATGGGTGTCGAACTCCGCGGCTTCGCCGGGGGTGAGGATCAGATCGTTGTCGCCGAGAATCAGGCGCAGGCGACCGTTGAGCACGTACAGCCACTCGTAGCCCTCGTGCACCTGCGGTGTCTGGGGTCGATCGCGGGCGCCGGGGGCGATGATCATCTTGAACGCCTGGATGCCGCCCGCGCGCTTGGTGAGCGGGAGCATGGTCATGCCGTGGCGGGTGACCGGGCGCAGGTGGATGCGCGGGTCGCCGGTGGGCGGGGCGTCGACGAGCTCGTCGAGGGTGACGCCGTGTGCCTTGGCCAGGGGGAGCAGCAGCTCCAGGGTGGGTTTGCGGTCACCGGATTCCAGACGTGACAGGGTGCTCACCGAGATGCCGGTCTCCTGAGCCAGGTCGGCGAGGGTGGTCTGGCGCTGTTTGCGCAGGTTACGCAGCCGAGGTCCGACCGAGTCGAGGGTTTGATCGAGGTCCTCCATGCTCCCCACTTTGCCATATCGGCAAAGAAGGTTGCCAGTATTCGGCGTTGGAATGCACTGTGGACGCTCGAAGGAGGTCGAGATGACACAGCTGGATGATTCGTACGACGTGGTGGTGCTCGGCGGTGGAGCCGCCGGGCTGAACGCGGCGCTGATGCTGGCGCGTTCACGGCGCTCGGTGGCCGTGATCGACGCGGGGGCGCCGCGCAACGCGCCTGCCCAGGGGGTGCACGGACTGCTCGGGCGGGAGGGGATGTCGCCGCTGGAGCTGCTCGAGCTCGGGCGAGCCGAGGTGCGCGGGTACGGCGGCGATGTGGTGGCGGGACGGGTGGTGAACGTCGCGCGTGTGAATCGCGCACCCGAGCCCGGAATCGTTGCGGACGAGCGTGATTCAGGGCAGGCCGGTCCGGGTGACGGCGCTGCGGCGGGGGCGGGTCGGCAGTCGGATATCGAAGAATTCTTCGTGACCCTCGACGACGGCCGGACCGTGCGGACTCGGCGCGTTCTCGTCGCCACCGGACTCGCCGACGAGCTCCCCGACGTTCCCGGGCTGCGTGAACACTGGGGTCACGATGTCCTGCACTGCCCCTACTGCCACGGTTGGGAAGTGCGCGATCAGCGCATCGCCGTCCTGGCGAGCAGCCCGATGTCGGTGCACCAGGCGCTGCTGTTCAGTCAGCTCAGCGACGACATCGTCTTCCTGTCGCACACGGCCGATCCATTGAGTGACGAAGACGTGGAAAAGCTGGTGGCACGCGGTATTCGGATCGTCGACGGCAAGGTGGTCGAGGTGCTCGGCGCCGACCGGCTGACGGGCGTCCAGCTCGCCGACGGCACCGTCATCGCACGGGATGCGCTGGTCGTGGCACCCCGGATGAACACCCGCGCCACCTTCCTCACCGAACTCGGCCTGGTTCCCGAACCCCACCCCTCCGGCATGGGCGACCACATCCCCGCCGATCCCGTCGGCCGTACCTCGGTGCCCGGCGTCTGGATCGCGGGTAATGCCACCGACCCGTCCGCCCAGGTCGGCGCTGCCGCGGCGGCCGGGGCCATGGCCGGTGCGCAGATCAACGCGGAACTCGTGATGGCCGAAACCGCTGCCGCGGTGGCGGCACACCGAGCCGATAGCGTCGAATCTGCATCCGTGTAGGCCCGATCGATCCTCGGTACGACAGCGAAGGACCCCGTCTGAGGTGATGACGGGGTCCTTCGCTGTCGGCTCAGTTATCGGTGGCCGGGCACACGGTGCTGCTGAACGGGCACGGCTTGAACAGCTCCTCGATGAGCATCACCAACGTGGCGCTCCCGCTGGTTGCGTCGGCACTGCCGGTCCCCGCCTCGGCGACCGATACCGTCGGCGCGGCCGCCGCGGTAGCGGGCACCACCGCACCGAGTGCCACCATCGCCATGCCCGCCATCACGAATTTCCCGATCGACACGCTAACTCCCAATTTCGACAAGTGTTGTCACAGTTGACGACATGGATGCTGCCTTCTGAACCGACCGACCGGTAGCCCTGAAAACCAGGGTTGCGCTGCTTCAGTCGAGTGCCCCGCGCGGGCAAGTGCCCTGCGTGTCATCGATGGCCGCGCTCAGCAGGGCGCGCGCCTTGTCCGGCGAGAGTTGGCCGATGGTGACGTGGAGGGCCAGGCCGTCGAGCAACGCGAGGAGGGAATCGGCGGCGGCTGTCGGGTCGGGGTGATGGGTGATCATGGTGGCGACATGGTCGCGAAAGCCACGTCCGTTCGTTGCCAGGGTTTCGGCGATCCGGGGACGGACCGAGGCGAAGGCCAGATAGCCGATAAGGACGCGGGCGTCGGCGGCCGATTCGGGGTCGGTGGGGAGCAGGGCGGTGAGGAGCTGGTGCAGGTCGGGGTCGGGGCCCGCCGCAGAGATCCGGGTGGCGATCCGGTCGGCGATCGTGGAGGTGGCGAACTCCATCATCGCTTCCTTGCTGGGGAAGTAGTGCTGCACCTGGCCGGTGGACACGCCCGCCTCGGTGGCGACATGGCGCAGGCTGATCGACTCCAGGCCGTCGCGGGCGAGCAAGCGCATCACCGCGTCGCTGATCGTCGCGCGTCGAGAACTGTGATCCACCCGCTTCGGCATCGGTCCATCTTTTCACAATGCACTTGTATTGCCACGCTCGGCATCTTTACAATGCGAATGTATTGAAAAGGAGGGTCCCATGCGTCCGATCACCCAGCTCGCACGGTCTTTCGTTCGACTCGAAGTCGACATCTGGGTGAGCCTCGCGCGCGCCGTCACCCGCAGGCCGGACCTCGGGGGCGGCACGCCGATGCGGTACGCGGGCGCGGTATCGGCCACCATCTGGGCCTTCATCGTGGTCAGTGCCGTGGAGATCCCCGCGGTTCACCTGCTCATTCCATGGCCCGCGGCGCGGATCGTCGCCTTGGGACTTGGCGCCTGGGGACTGGTGTGGATGGTCGGGATGTTGGCCGCGCACCACATGCACCCCCATGTACTCACCGATGATCTGCTACGAGTCCGGTACCTGCGTCGCGTCGGCCTCGACATCCCTCTGTCCGGCATCCGAGCGGTCCGCCACGACCTGCGCGCCTACGACGGCGCGAAATCGCTGCAACGCACCGGACCGGGTGACGAGGCGCTCGCCGTGATCATTGGCAGCTCGACGAACATCCGCGTCATCCTGACCGAGCCTCGGACCTTCCACACCCCGCAGGACGACTTCACCGTGAGCACCGTCGCCTTCTGGGCCGACGATCCGAAGGCCGCGGTCGCGTCGATCCGCGCCGCGATAGTGGACCGGGCCGTCTGACGGTTCACGCCCAGTCGAGTGAGGCGCGTGGTCGAGGCGCTTCAGTGGAACGATTCGAGGCCGGTTACTCGGAGGAGGTCGAGGGCGGTGGCGGTGTGGGTGTGGGGGGCGGCGGAGTAGATGATGATGGTTTGGTCGGTGTCGGGGACGTGCATGGCGTCGCAGTCGAGGGTGAGGGCGCCGAGGTCGGGGTGGGCGATGGTTTTGGTGAGGCTGTGCATGGCGCTGGAGCGGCCTGCCTGCCAGAGTGTCTCGAATTCTGGGCTGCCGGTGCGTAGTTCGGTGAGCAGGCGGGTCAGGCCGGGGTCGTCGGGGTAGGTTGCTTTCACCGCGCGCAGGCAGCCCACACAGGCGGCCGCGTTGCTGTCGGCCTCCTCGGGTGTCATCACGACGCGGCCCATGCCGGTGCCGAGGAAGCGCTGCCACATGATGTTGCGCCGGCCTACCGGGATCGCGGAGAAATCACCGAGTAGGGCCGCCGACAAGGGATTCCAGGCAAGAACGTCGGATTTGGCCGAGAGCACGAGCACCGGCAGATCGGCCAGGCGATCCAGCAGCCGCAGCACGCTGGGACGGATCACCATCGGAATCCGCCCGGCCTGCGGCGGTTCCGACCCGGCGAGCCGGAAGACGAGATCGCGGTCGACATCGGTGAGCCGCAGCGCCCTGGTCAGCGCGCCGAGCACCTGCTCCGACGGTTTCGGTCCGCGACCCTGCTCCAACCGCACGATGTAGTCGACGCTCACCCCGGCCAGGTTGGCCACCTCCTCGCGCCGCAATCCGGGGACCTGCCTGCGTGATCCGCCCGGCAGGCCCGCGTCGGCGGGGGTCAGCCGGGAACGCGCGGTGCGCAATACCGTCGCCAATTCCGCTCTGTCCACCCCTTCCATGGTGCCGCAGGACAACGGGTCAGGGGTGGTACCGCGGGGCCTATGCCGAGGCAGCACTGGAGACCGGGCCGGGTCGGGGTGACTCTGGAGCCATGACAACGATTGCCTTGGTCACCGGGGCCAACAAGGGACTCGGCCGGGAAACGGTGCGCAGACTGGCCGAAGCCGGCTGGCTGGTGTTCCTCGCCGCCCGCGACACCGCGCTCGGCGAGGCCGCCGCCGCCGAATTCACCGCGGCCGGTGTCGACGTTCGATTCGTCCCGCTCGATGTGACCTCCGACGACTCCGTCGCCGCGGCCGCCGACATCGTGAAGGCCACCGCGGGCCGCCTCGACGTGCTCATCAACAACGCGGGCATCGGTGGTCCCCGTCGCGCACCCTCTGAGACCGGCCCCGATGATCTGCGAGAAGTGTTCGAGACCAACGTCTTCGGCCCGGTCCGGGTGACGAACGCGTTCGTGGGTCTGCTGCGGTTGTCCGACCATCCCCGCATCGTGATGGTGTCCAGCGGTGTCGGCTCCATCGCGACGGTCACCGACCCGAAGTGGCAGGGCCTGCTGCCGCCCGCCCTCGGCTACCCGAGCACCAAGGCGGCGCTGAACATGCTCACCGTCATGTACGCGAGCGAACTCGGCGAGATGAAGGTCAACGCGATCGATCCCGGCTACACCGCCACCGACCTCAACGGGCACAGTGGTTTCCAGACCGTCACCGAGGGCACCGACGCCGTCGTCGCCGTGGCGACGGCCGACCGGGACGGCCCGACCGGCGGATTCTTCGACCGAACGGGCCCCACCTCGTGGTGAAGGCGGGCGCCCTGCTCGTGGCGGTGCTCGCCGGCCTCGGCATCACCACCTATCTGATGAGAACGGAGAGCCCAGTGGCACAACCGAAGACGAGCACGGTGCTGTCGATCGGTCTGCACCCCAGCGCCGTCGACTACACGCGCTACCCGCAGATCGACGAAGCCACCCTGACCGCGCGCATCACCGCAGGCGAAACCGCCTTGCGCGAAGCAGGTTTCGATATCGTCTCCTGCCAGGTCCCAGCCGACCCCGACGCGGCCGAAGCGGTCCTGCGCGAATGCGCGGCGGGTGGGGAGTTCCGGGTCGCGATGATCGGCGCGGGTGTGCGGATGGCGCCCGAACACACCCTGCTGTTCGAGCGGCTGATCAATGTCGCCTCCGACCTCGCGCCCGGAATCCGCTTCTGTTTCAACACGTCTCCGGAATCCACCATCGACGCCCTGCGCCGCTGGGTTCAGCCCGGCTGAGAGGTGACCGCTTACTTGTGGCCGCCGCCGTGGTCGTGACTGCACGTGTCGGTGCGCCGGCCGTCAGCGCTCGCCTGGCCCGCGCCATGACCTTCGAGCGCCGCGAACGGGCCGCACTGATGCGGGGCGATCCAGACGTGCACCATCGGATTGCCCGCGCCGGGGTTGATGGAGTTGGGCGGGCAATTGCCCTGGGCGTCGAGGACACCGGCGACCACGGGGCCGTTGTCGCCCGCCTTCCAGCAGAGATTGTCGTGGACGTGCCACTGCATCAGGGACCCGCCGAAGTCCACCAGGCTCGGATCGTCGATCTTCTTGCCGTTGGCGATGTACATCGCCGACACGAGGGTGCGGCCGGTTCCGTCGACCCGATAGACCAGCGACTCCGGGTGGGCGGGGTCGAGGAAGTTGTTGTCGCGGATGTAGCTCATGTTGATGTAGTGCTCGTACCCGGTGGCCGAGTCGCCGATCGAGCGGAAGCCCAGGGCGCCAACGGTGTTCACATCCGAGAAGGCGGGCAGGCCGTCGAGCGTGCTGCGCACCAGGTTGGTCGCGCGCGACTGCTGGTCCGACGTCACACCGGCGACACCCGACAGGTCGATCGGCTTCGTGGGATCCCACGGGCGCGGCCAGTTCGCCTCGGTGCCGTGATCGTCGCCCGCGCCGTGCGCGTGGTCATCGCCCCCGGCATGCGCGTGATCGCCGGTGTCGCCGTGACTGTGGACGTGCCCGACACCGTTGAGCATCGCCGCCAGCGCCAGCACACCTACGGCCGCGGCCGCGATTCCGGAGCGCATCGGCGGCAGGGTCGCGGTGGGCCGGAGCAGACCGATGCCCGCGGCGACGGCGGCCAGCGCACCCAGCACCGCGCACACGGTGTCGGCCACCTGCGGTGACTCCGCGGTCAACCCGGCGATCCACCCCACATCGGCGAACCGGGTGAACGCCCACACCGCGGCGGCGAAGGCATTTGCCGCGAGCATCGAGCTCACGACCACCTTCCGCTCGCTCAGCAAGACCGCCAGCCCGGTCGCGCACTGGATCGCGGCGAGCACCACCATCAGCCGCGCCAGCGTGGCGTGCTCGGTGTGCATGCCCGCCGCCATGAAATGCACGGCGCCCGCCCCCACCGACGCGATCCCGCCCAACAGCAGGTATCCGTTACGTCCGTTCGCCATGCCACGCTCCTGTGTTTTCTGAGCGCTGGCGCGCTCGAGCGGGGCCCTTCGGGCCCCTGATCTTCCCTCCCTCCGGGCACTCCTTCGTCGCACCCTCCACTCAGTCCAGATCAGGGCGGGCCCCTTGGGGTAGTTCGCGCCGGACATTACCGGGGCACACTGTGGCACCGTTGCCACCCGGATAAGAGAACTCTGTGACCGATGTCTCGCCACAGTGTCCGGAAACGGCGAACGCCGGGCGGATCGCGATGATCCACCCGGCGCAGGCCATTGTGCGAGAAGAACTTACGTGGTCGGCTCGAAAGCCTCGCCGATGATCTCGGCCTGCTCCACGGCGTGCACCTTCGACGAACCCGAGGACGGGGCCGACATGGCGCGACGCGAGATGCGGCGCAGACGGCCCAGGCGCTCGGGCAGCACCTCGGGGAGGTTGAGGCCGAAGAAGGGCCATGCGCCCTGGTTGGCCGGCTCTTCCTGGACCCAGGCGATGTCGGTCGCGTTCGGGTACTTGGCCAGCGCCTCGTTGAGGCGGTACGTCGGGATCGGGTAGAGCTGTTCGATCCGGACGATCGCCACGTCTTCGCGCTTGTGCTTGGCCTTCTCCGCGGCCAGCTCGTAGTAGAGCTTGCCCGAGGTCAGCAGGATGCGCTTGACCTTGGCGGTGTCGCCGATGCCCTGTTCGTAGGTGGGCTCGTCGAACACCGAACGGAACTTCGACTCGGTGAAGTCCTTGACGTCGGACACCACGGCCTTGTTGCGCAGCATCGACTTCGGCGTGAAGACGATCAGCGGACGACGGATCCCGTCGAGCGCGTGCCTGCGCAGCAGGTGGAAGTAGTTCGCCGGGGTGGACGGCACCGCCACGGTCATCGAGCCTTCAGCGCACAGCTGCAGGAACCGCTCGATACGACCGGAGGTGTGGTCGGGACCCTGACCCTCGTGACCGTGCGGCAGCAGCAGCACCACGTCGGAGAGCTGGCCCCACTTGGCCTCACCGGAGGAGATGAACTCGTCGATGATCGACTGCGCGCCGTTGACGAAGTCACCGAACTGCGCCTCCCACAACACCAGTGCGTTGGGGTTGCCCAGGGAGTAGCCGTATTCGAAACCGACGGCGGCGTACTCGCTCAGCGCCGAGTCGTGCACCGCGAACCAACCCGGCTTCTCCGAGCCGATGTTGTGCAGCGGGGTGTACTCGACGGCATTGATCCGGTCGATGATCACCGAGTGACGCTGGGTGAACGTACCGCGCCGCGAATCCTGGCCGGTCAGGCGCACATCGTGGCCCTGGTCGATCAGCGAACCGAAGGCGAGCAGCTCGGCGAAGGCCCAGTCGACCTTGCCCTCGTAGGCCATCTCGCGACGCTTCTCCAGCACCGGCTTCACGCGCGGGTGCACGTTGAAACCGTCGGGAGTGTTCAGGAACGCGTCACCGATGCGCTGCAGCACCGACTTGTCGACCGCGGTGACCACGGTGGCGGGCACCTTCTGGTCGTCCTCGACGGACTCCGACGGCTCCGGAACGTACTTCTCCAGCTCGCGGACCTCGTTGAACACACGCTCCAGCTGACCCTGGTAGTCGCGCAGCGCGTCCTCGGCCTCTTTCATGGAGATGTCGCCACGGCCGATCAGCGATTCGGTGTACGCCTTACGCACCGAACGCTTGGTGTCGATGATGTCGTACATCTCCGGCTGAGTCATCGAGGGATCGTCACCCTCGTTGTGCCCGCGACGGCGGTAGCAGACGAGGTCGATGACGACGTCCTTGCGGAACTTCTGCCGGAAGTCGACCGCGAGGCGCGCGACCCAGTCGCAGGCCTCCGGGTCGTCACCGTTGACGTGGAAGATCGGCGCGCCGATGAACTTCGCGATGTCGGTGGAGTACTCGGTGGAGCGGCTGTTCTCCGGCGCCGTGGTGAAGCCGATCTGGTTGTTCACCACGATGTGGATGGTGCCGCCCACGCGGTAACCACGCAGACCCGACAGGTTCAGCGTCTCGGCCACCACGCCCTGACCGGCGAACGCGGCATCGCCGTGCAGCATCAGCGGCATCACCGAGAAGCCGTCGGGGCCGTCGCCCTTGTCGAGCAGGTCCTGCTTGGCGCGCACGAGGCCCTCGAGGACGGGGTCGACCGCCTCCAGGTGCGAGGGGTTCGCGGTGAGCGAGACCTCGATCTCGTTGTCGCCGAACATCTGCAGGTACTGGCCGTGCGCACCGAGGTGGTACTTCACGTCGCCGGAGCCGTGGGTGGCCGCCGGGTTCATGTTGCCCTCGAACTCGGTGAAGATCTTCGAGTACGGCTTGCCGACGATGTTGGCCAGCACGTTGAGGCGACCGCGGTGCGGCATGCCGATGATGACCTCGTCCATGCCGTACTCGGCGCACTGGTCGATGGTGGCGTCCATCATCGGGATGACAGCCTCGGCGCCTTCGAGCGAGAAACGCTTCTGGCCGACGTACTTGGTCTGCAGGAAGGTCTCGAACGCCTCCGCGGCGTTGAGCCGGTTCAGGATGTACTTCTGCTGCGCGACAGTCGGTTTGACGTGCTTCTGCTCGACCCGCTCCTGCATCCACTTGAGCTGATCGGTCTCGAGGATATGGGTGTATTCCACACCGACGTGGCGGCAGTACGCGTCACGCAGGATCGACAGCACATCGCGCAGCTTCATCCGCTCCTGGCCGTGGAAACCGCCCACGTCGAAGGTGCGGTCCAGGTCCCACAGGGTGAGGCCGTGCTCGGTGACATCGAGGTCGGGGTGGCTGCGGAACTTGTCCTTGACCAGGCGCAGCGGATCGGTGTCGGCCATCAGGTGACCGCGGTTGCGGTAGGCCGCGATCATCTCGAGCACCCGCGCGCTCTTGTCGACCCCGCGCGCGCTGATGTCCTTGCGCCAGCGGATCGGCTCGTACGGCACGCCCAGGCCGTGGAAGATCTCGTCGTAGAACTCGTCGGAGATCAGCAGGTTGTGGATGGTGCGCAGGAAATCGCCCGACTCGGCACCCTGGATGATGCGGTGGTCGTAGGTCGAGGTCAGCGTCATCAGCTTGCCGACGCCGATATCGGCGATCCGCTCGTCGCTCATGCCCTGGAACTCGGCGGGGTACTCCATCGCACCGGCGCCGATGATCGCGCCCTGGCCCGGCATGAGGCGCGGCACCGAGTGCACGGTGCCGATGGTGCCGGGGTTGGTCAGCGAGATGGTGACGCCGGAGAAGTCGTCGTTACCGAGCTTGCCCTCGCGTGCCCGGCGCACGACGTCCTCGTAGGCCGCGTGGAACTGACCGAAGCTCATGTCTTCGGTTTCCTTGATGGCGGCCACGGCCAGCGATCGGTTGCCGTCCTTGCCCTGGAGGTCGATCGCCAGGCCCAGGTTGGTGTGGGCCGGGGTGACCGAGTTCGGCTTGCCGTCGATCTCGGCGAAGTGGCGGTTCAGGTTCGGGAACGTCTTGATCGCCTGCACGATCGCGTAACCCAGCAGGTGGGTGAACGAGATCTTGCCGCCGCGGGTGCGGGCGAGGTGGTTGTTGATCACCAGGCGGTTGTCGATCATCAGCTTGGCCGGGATCGCGCGCACCGACGTCGCGGTGGGGATCGTCAGCGAGGCCGACATGTTCTTGGCGATCGCGGCGGCGGGGCCGCGCAGCACCTTGTTCTCCGGACCGGCGGCGGCAGCCTTGGGCGCGGTGGTGGCCGGTGCGTTCGACACCGGTGCAGGTGTGGTCTGCGGTGCGCGCACCGTCTTGGCGGCCGGAGCCGGAGCGGCGGCCGGTGCCGGAGCCGGAGCGGCGGCTGGAGCCGCGGCGGGCTTGGGCGCTGCCGTCGCTACCACGGCTTTGGGAGCCGGGGTCTGCGCAGCAGCCGCCTTGGGGGCTGCGGCTGCTGAGGGAGCGGAGGAGGCGACCGGTGCCTGGCTGTTAGCGGATTCGGTGGCTTCCGGCGTGTAATCCGCGAGAAACTCGTGCCAACTCGCGTCGACCGAGGACGGGTCCTGTTTGAACTTCTGATACATCTCGTCGACTAGCCACTGGTTCTGTCCGAACTGGGAAGTTGAGCTGCTCACAGCTGGTGTTCGCCTCATTTCGTTCTTCGCGCTGCGACGTTTGTGACGTGCCCGGCAGGGGAATCAGCGGATGGCTGCCGATGCGCCCTCACCGAGCATATGCCCAGCGGTTGACAGGCGTCGCTACCGGTCTTGGGTCGACACTATGCCCTCTGCCTCCAGCCCCGCCGCCCAGAGTCGGGAGTACCGGCCGTTACTGGCGAGTAGGTCTGACGGTGCGCCGAATTCCACGATACGGCCGTGTTCGACCACCGCGACCAGATCGGCGCGCGCCGCGGTCGCGAGTCGATGCGCGACCACCACGGTGGTCCGCCCCCGTGTCAGCGATCGGCTCGCTACCAGCACCGATGCCTCGGTTTCCGGATCGAGGGTGGAGGTGGCCTCATCGAGGAGCAGCAGGTCGGGATCGACCAGTTCGGCCCTGGCCAAGGCGATCAGCTGGCGCTGTCCGGCGGACAGCCCGCGGCCGCGTTCACCGACCGGATGATGCATTTTTCGAGGTAAACCATTGATCATTTCCGACGCACCGACGGTGTCGGCCGCGATCGCGATGTCCACCGATGTGGCAAATGTTTGCCCGAATGCAATGTTGCTCGCCACGTCGCCGGTGAACAAGTGAACTTCCTGGGGCACAATTCCCAGCCGCGTCCGGTACTCGGTGAGGACATATTTACGCAGATCCACACCGTCGACCCGGATCGCGCCCGCCGCCGGGTCGGGCGGGAGGTCGTAGAGACGGGCCAGCAGCTTCACGATCGTCGACTTGCCCGCGCCGGTCGGGCCCACCAGTGCCAGCGTCGCGCCGGGCGCAACGGTGAAGGTGACGCCGTCGAGGGCGGGGGCGCTCGCATTCGGGTAGCGGAAGTGAACGTCGTCGAAGCTGATCTCACCGCGCAGGCGATCGACAGATATCGCGTCGGGTGGGTCGGCGGCGATCGACGATGTGGTGCGCAGCAGGTCGCCGATGCGCCGGAGTCCGACCCTGGCCTGCTGGTAGCCGTCGAAGACCTGGGACAGATCCTGGATGGGACTGAACAGCAGACCGAGGTAGAGCACGAACGCGACCAGCGTTCCGGTGGACGTGCGTCCGTCGGCGACGGCGTTGGCGCCCAGGTAGACCACCACGGCCAAGGCCACGTCGGCCCAGGCAAGACCGAAGGAGAAGTAGGCCGCGATCGCGCGCTGGGCGCGGATCCTGGCATCGCGATAGCGGTGGGAGTATTCGGCGAAACGCCGCGCGGCGGCAGGCTCGTAGCGGGCGGCCTGCACGGCGCGCAGGCCCGCGATGTTCTCCTGGAATCCGGCGTTGACCACCGAGACCCGTTCGCGCGAGACGGTGTAGGCGACCGAGGACACCCGCCGGAAGGCGAGGGTGGCCAGCAGCATCGGCGCGACGGCGATCAGCACCACCACGGCCAGCCCCGCATCGATGAGGAACAGCCCGAGGGCGACGCCGATCAGAGTGATCAGCGCGACCAGCCCGGTGGCGACCCCGGTCTGCAGGAACGTCGACAGCGCGTCGACGTCGGTGGTCATCCTGGTCATGATGCGGCCGGACAGTTCACGCTCGTAGAAGTCCAGGCCGAGCCGCTGCAACTGGGCGTAACTACGCACCCGCAGACCGAACAGCACGCGCTCGCCCGTGCGCGCGGTGAGGACGGTGACCACGGCGCCGACCACCAGACCGACCAGTACCAGACCGATCCCGATCACCGCCGAGACGAGCAGCGCGGTGTCGTCGCCGGCGGTGACACCGGTGTCGATGGCATAGCGGACCAGCGGCGGGAAGGCGATCCCGACCCGCGCGTCGACGACGAGCAACAGGACGACCACACACACCAGGCCGCGGACCGGGCGCAGCAGTGCGCGCAGGCCGAAGTCGGGTTGGGGTGCGCGCAGGTCGCCGGGCAGGGCGGGGTCTTCGGTGGCCGGTGGCAGTGCGTCGACCGCGGCGCGCAGCTCCGGCGTTTCGCTGAGGTCGGTCGACGCCGACGCCATGGATCGGGGTCTGCCCGCGTCGTCGCGCGGGGTGGTCGGGTCGGCGGCCGTCGGCACCACCGAACCGGTGGGTGCGGGCAACCGGATGACACGGTCGGCCTGGGCCAGCGTCGATTCGCGGTGCGCCAGGATCAACGTGGTCCGCCCGCCCGGATCGGGCAGGCGACGGAAGATCTCGGCTTCGGTGACGGCGTCCACCGCGGAGGTGGCGTCGTCGAGCACCAGCACGCGGGGACGGGTGAGCAGCACCCTGGCCAGGGCGATGCGCTGGCGTTGACCGCCCGAGAGCGTCAGCCCGCGTTCGCCGATGACGGTGTCGTAGCCCTCCGGCAGTGCGGCGATGAACTCGTCCGCGGCGGCGGCCCTCGCGGCCGCCGCGATCTCCGCGTCGGTGGCGTCGGGCCTGCCGAGCGCGATGTTGGCGGCGATGGTGTCGGAGAACAGGAACGGATCGTCGAAGACGACACCGACCGCGCCGCGCAGCTCGTCGGCGCGCAGGTCGGCCAGGTCGACGCGGGTACCGTCGGCGCCGACGAGGTTGATCCGGCCCGTATCGGGTGCGTAGAAGCGGGGGAGCAGCAGAGAGAGCGTGGACTTGCCCGAGCCCGCCGGGCCGATCACCGCCACCGTCTCGCTCGGGCGCACGGTGAGATCGAGTTCCTGCAACACCGGTTGATCCGGTTCGAAACCGAAACCGACAGCATCGAATTCGATCCCGAGTGGTCCCGGCGGCAGCTCGGTGGGGTCCGCTGGATCGACGAGTATCGGCGCCGCGTCGATCACCCCGAAGACCCGATCGACGGCGGCCTTGGTGAGCTGAGCCATGATCACCACCGAGGTGATCGTGCGGGCCGAGGACGTCATGGTGGCGAGGTAGGCGGTGAACGCGAGGAAGGTGCCGATGCCGATCGCGCCGTGCGCGGCGAGCACCCCACCCACGATGATCACCGCGACCAGCCCGGCCTGGGGCAGCGCCGACACCACCGGCGCGAACCTGGCATTGATCCGCGCGGCGCGCATCCGCTCGGCGAACAGCAGCCGGCCGTGGTCTTCGAGGATGTCGACCATCCGGGATTCCTGCCCGAATCCCTTCACCACCCGGACTCCGGTCACCGTCTGTTCGACGTGTTCGGCGAGGTCGGCCGCGCGCTGCTGGGCCGACCAGGTCGCCGCGTAGAGCCGGGGCCGCATCCGCAACACGATCAATGCCATCGCGGGCGCGACCAGCAGCGCGGCCAGCGCCAGCGGCGGACTCAGCCACACCATCACCACCGCCGACAGCACGAACTGCAACACGGCCAGTCCCGACCACGGCACCATCGCCAGCAGTCCCTGCACCAGTTGCAGATCGGTGATGGAGCGCGACACCACCTGTCCGGTGCGGATCGCGTCCTGACCCGCGCCGTCGAGCCGCTGGAGGGCGGCGAGCAGCGAAATCCGCAGGCTGTGTTGCGCTTCCAGCGACAGTTTGCCCGCCCAGAGCCTGCGCGCGAACGTGACGACGAACCGGGTCACGGCCAGCCCGGCGAGCACAGCGGCGGCGCTGCCGATCACCGCGGTGTCGCCCACCTGCGCGGCGTCGACCGCGCGTTTGGTGGCCAGCGGTGCGGCGATCGCGACGGCCGCACCCGCCAGCACCGAGACCACGATGCCCGCCAGCAGCCGCGGATGTTCCAGGCACAGCCGCCAGAGCCTGCGGATCCAGCCCGACGAACCCGCGGTCGCGGGCACTACAGGTCTCGGTTGCGCAGGTCCCACCACCCCGCGGCGCCGACCGCTGCGGTCCACAGCAGCAGGACCACCAGGGCCGCCGGTGTCGGTGCGAAGACCTCGGCCTCGTCGAACGAGCCCGCGCTCACTCCGGCCACGGTGGCCGAGACGGGCAGCAGCGCGGCGAATCCGCCCGCGCCGAAACCCTTGGCCACCACCCAGATCAGCGGTTCGAGCGCGAACGCCCAGCCGAGCACCAGCCACACCGCGCCGCTGAAGGTGCGCAGCAGCAGCCCGATTCCGGCGCCGAGCACCGCCCAGCACATGGCGACCAGCAGACCGGCGGCGAGCACCTCGATCAGCTGCCAGCCGAGTGCGAATTTTCCGCGCGCCGCGACGAGCAGCACCAGGAAGCTCACCAGCTCGGCAGCCAGCGCGACAGCGAAGGCGAACGCGGCGGTGGCGAGGTATTTCACGATGGCCAACCGGTCGCGATCGGGCGCGAACAGCACGCTCAGCGCCATGGTCTTGTGCCGGTACTCACCTCCGGTGGCGGCGATGCCGAGCAGTGCGGCGACCACGAAGACCGCGATCATCCCGAGGTAGAGCCCGACCGTGGCGGCGCCGGTCGCAGGCTGACCCTTCGGATCGGCAGGCCCGGACATGATCGCGGTGATCAGCGTCCCGACCAGTGCCAGCGCGATCGGCGCGGCCAGCAGTAGCCGGGTCTGCCGCAGCGCGACGATCTTGCGCGCCTCGGTATCGATACCGGGAACGAGATCGGCGGGCAGCACGGAGGTGGTCATCGGGGCATCCCATACGAGGTCGGCGCCGGGGCGTACGCGGCGGGATTCGGTGTGGGCACGGTGTGCCGGTGACGGCGTGGCTTGGTGAGCGAGGCGAGCACCCGGTCGGGGTGGATGGGGTCGGCCACGATGCTGCCGATCCGGACCTGCGCGAGCTCCGCGACGGCACGGATGGTGGCCTCGTCCGCCTCGGCGACGGCCAGCCGGCCGTCGGGGCGCATCACCGCGTCGGTGAAGCCCCGTCCCGCCAGCGCGGTCGCCAGTGCGATGGACGGGGACGCGGCGACGACGAGCCGGTCGGGATGGCCGCGGCGCAGCTTGGCCGGTGCGCCCTGCCAGACGACAGTGCCCTCGCTGAGCACCACGAGTTGATCGGCGCTCGCCACCACATCGGCCAGTGCGTCCGAACTCACCAGCACGGTGCCGCCGCGGTTCACCTGGCGGCGCAGCAGCTCGTGCAGCCAGCCGCGTTCGATGCCGTTCGCACCCGCGAACAGATCGTCGAGCACCAGCAGCGGGGGATCGGCCAGCAACGCCATGGCCAGGGCCAGACGCGTCTGCTGACCCGGATGCAGCTGCGCCACCACGGTTTCGGCGACGGCGGTGAGCCCGGTCTCGTCGAGCACCGCCGCGACCCGGCGACGGGACGCGCCCGCGACCGGCGCGTAGCACCGCAGCTGCTCGCGCACGGTGCGTGCCGGATGCAGCCCACGGGGGCTCAGTACCGCCCCGACCGCGGCGGGACCGTGGCCGGGGCCCTCGATATCGCCGGTGGTCGGCTGCTGGAGTCCCAGCACCATCCGCAGCACCGTCGACTTGCCTGCTCCCGCGGGACCGACGAGCGCGGTGACCGACCCCGCCGGGACGGTGAAGTCGATCTCGTGGACCGCGCTCACCGGACCGAATTGTTTGCCGACGCCACGCACCAGCACAGCGTCACCGCCGCGGCTCCTGCTCACTTCTTGTTCACCTTGCCGGTGCCGATCGCGGGCAGCGGATCGGCGTCGATCACGTTGTGCAGCGGAGTGGGCCACATCGCCGGCGCGGGGCCGAAAGCCTTGTGCGCGTTCTCGATGGTGACCTTGCCCAGCGCCCGGTTGCCCGCGCCACCGATGGCGGCGCCGATGCCGGCGGGCAGCACTTTGCCCGCCATCAGCGCGGCGCGCTTGGTGATGAAGCGCTTCATGAACTGTTGCAGCAGTTTGCTGTTGATCCCGCCGAGGCCGGGAACCTTGCCTGCCAACGCGCCCGCCCAGTTCTTCGACTGGGTGCTCAGCCCCTTCTGCACGATCGCCATTCCGGCGTCACCGAGCACGACCGCGAGCACCAGCGCGCGCCGGGCTTCCTTGTTCTCGGGCTCGATGCCGTGCACCGCGGCCTGGGCCAGGGTGAACAGCGCCGACGCCTCCATGAAGAACACGGTCTCGGCGCTCACGGCCCCGAGCGCGGCGATCGTGCCGACCCCGGGCACCGCCGCGGTGGCGCCGACCGCGGCGCCACTGCCGGTGACGGCGAGCAGATACTGCTTTTCGAGCCGTGTCACGATCTGGGCCGGACTCTCCCCGGGATGACGCTCACGCAGGAACTCGACATAGCGGCGTACGGCCGGCGCCTGCAGCTTCGATCCGGTGTCGAGCACATCGACCACGGCTTTTTCGATCGCGTTCTTGAACACGGCGTCGTCCTCCTCTTCGCCCCAACGAGTCGAACTGTAGGGCACTTGCGCGCCCCAGAGCTCATCATGCCAACGACCACCGACATCCCGCGGTTCCGTGACGTGCGCGACCGATTCCGGTCGGCCGGTCCGACTAACGCTGTCGGCCGCGGGCCCGGGTTCTACGCTGACCCGATGAGTGAAAACCAGCCAACCCGACTCATCCGCGATTTCACCGAAGCCGGTGCCGAGTTCGCGACGATCACCCTCGACCACCCGCCGCTGAACCTGTTCGATCGCACACTCATCGCGTCGCTGATCGCCGATATCGCCGCGGTGCGCCGGCTGCCGCCGCGGGCATTGCTGATCAGGGCCGAGGGAAAGGTCGTCTCGGGCGGAGTCGACGTGAACATCTTCGACGGCCGAACCGTC
Organism: Nocardia sp. NPDC055050; assembly: GCF_053608345.1. Taxonomy (NCBI): domain Bacteria; kingdom Bacillati; phylum Actinomycetota; class Actinomycetes; order Mycobacteriales; family Nocardiaceae; genus Nocardia; species Nocardia sp. NPDC055050. The sequence continues at coordinate 108,178 of NZ_JBSGVG010000017.1, read as the reverse complement.
GAGGAGGGCGCGCAGCTGTGGCGTGAGCTGTTCGAGCAGATCATCCACCCCCTGGAAGCGCTGCCGTGTCCGGTGGTGTTCGCCGCGCACGGGCTGACCCTGACCGCCGCCTTCGAGATCTCGCTGGCCTGCGACATCATCCTGGCCGCGCCGAAGGCGAAGTTCGGGCTGGTGGAGACCGTGGTGGGGCTCACGCCGTCGATGGGCGGGCCGCAGCGGCTCGCCGAGCGGGCGGGTTCGGGCCGCGCCCGCGAGTTCGTGATGACCGGCGACCTCTACCCTGCCGCGACGATGGCCGAGTGGGGCGTGGTCAACGCGGTCCACGAGGACCTGGAGACCGAGGCTCGCGCGCTGGTCACCCGTCTCGCCGACGGCCCGACACGCGCGCACGCGGCGACCAAGCAGATCATCGAGGCGTGGCGTTCCGGCGGTGTGGCACACGCTGATTCGGTGACGCCGGAGGTCTCGGGCGAGCTGTTCGCCACCGCGGACCTGCGCGGCGCGGTCCGCAGCTTTCTCGATATCGGACCGGGTAAGGCGACCTATCGCGGCGAATGAGCGCGCCGACTGCCTGACAGCGATGTGATCCACGTCATATAGTCACAGGTGCGGCTGTATCGACGTACGGAGGTCCGGATGGGTCATGGCGAGCACGAACCGGGCGCGGCCGTCTTCGCGTTCCCCGCCACCAGTGCGGCAACGCAGCTGCGGCGGGGCTCCGACGGCGTGCTGCGCTACGGCGACCTCAGCCCGGCCCTCACCGAACTGCTGGACCTGCGCGTGCACTCGTTCACGAATCGGGAGGCGGTCGTCGAGGTCGGCGGGCCGCGGCTGACCTACCGCGAACTCTGGCACAGCGCCTCGCGGATCGCGGGCGGCCTGCAGGGTCACGGCATCGGCTACGGCGATCGGGTCGCGGTGCACATGCCGACCAGCGCGCGCTGGGTGCAGGCGTTTCTCGGCGCGTTGCTCTCGGGTGCGGTGCCGGTGCTGGTGCCCGACGCCCTGCCCGCCGCGATCGCCGACCGCGTGATCGCCGACAGCAGAGCCGATTTCGTCCTCGGCCCCAACGGCCCGCTGCCCGACAGCACCGCCTACATCGATGACGGTGCGGCCCTGGATGATCCAGCGCTGCTCTGCTACACCGGCACCCGTCGGTCCATGCCCGCGGGTGTGGAGCTGTCCAACGAGAACCTGCTGTCGGCGGTGTCGTCGGTGGTCGGCGCGCTCGGGCTGCCCGCCGACGGGTTGCGCAATCTGGTGTTGCTGCCGCTCGCCCATGCCAGCGGGTGCGTGGATCAGCTGCTGCCCACCTTCGCGGTGGGTGGCACGGTCGTGCTGGCGCCGGGTGCGCGCAGTCTCGCCGACGTGCTGGTGCGGGAGCGGATCGACACCGTCTCGGGGACGCCGCGGATCCTCGCCGGGCTGGTACCCGAACTCGTCGCCCGCCGTGCCGGCGCCGGTGTACGCCGGATCAGCAAGGCCTGTCACCGCTCCGAACGCGCCGCCGCGGCGGCCCCCGCCACCCTCACCGCCGCGTTGCGCGGGCTGTTCCCCGCGGCCAAGCAGTGGTCGGTCTGGGGGGCCACCGAGACCAGCGGAATCGGCCTCGTGGTCGACGACACCGAGCGTGTCGACGCCGGATCGGCCCTCGGATTCGCCTTCGGTGGCACCGAATTGGCCCTGGCCGGCCCGCAGGCAGGCGCCGGCCACGGCGAATTGCTGTGTCGCGGACCGAATGTCAGCCGCCGCTACTGGAACAACCCCGACGCCTCGGCCGCCCGATTCAGCGGAAGCTGGTTCCACACGGGCGATTTCGTGAGCATCGATGCCGACGGACTGGTTCGGGTGGACCCGAGCCGTCGCGTCAGCGGGCTCTGATCCGGGCGGGTCAGAGCAGGCGCGTCCGCAGGGCATCGCGGAGGTCGCCGGTGAGGCCGACCGTGGTGAGGTAGGTCTCGATGTCGCCGTGGGTCTCGCGGACGCTGGCGTCGGCGGTGCGCAGGTATTCCTCGCGGACGCCGAGCAGGTCGTCGGAGAGCGCGTCGCCGTTGCCGATCTTCGGCTCCAGCAGCCTGCGCAGCGGTTCGACCGCCGCGTTGCTGGCCAGGAAGTCGGTGTACACGTCCTCCTCGGTGACGCCGACCGCGCGTAGCAGCGTGGCCACGGCCCAGCCGGTGCGGTCTTTGCCCGCCGCGCAGTGCACCAGCACCGCGCCGTCGCCACGCACGACCGAGCCGGCCAGCTCGGCGATCGCGGTGTGCGCCTCGGGCAGCGTCGGGAAGGCGCGGTAGACCTCGATCATGTGCGCGAACGCCGAGATGGTCTTCGCCTCGTGCGGCGGCGCCTCTTCCATCCGCGAATCGAACGGCGTCACGTGCAGCCGTACGTCGCCGGGCAGGGTGTCGTGGCCGATGTGGTCGATCTCCACGATGCCGCGCAGATCGTGCACATCGGTGACCCGCAATTCACGCAGGGTGTCGTGCCCCTTGTCGTCGAGACCGCTCAGCTGGGCCGACCGCAGCAGGACGCCGGGGCGAACGGTGGTGCCGTCGGCGGTACGAAGGCCGCCCACATCGCGGAAATTGAAGGTGCCGCTGAGAGCGAACTGGTCGGCAGGAGGCGAAAGGGTCACCTGACCAGGTTATCGGCGACTCCGTCGCCGCCGCGCCGAGTTCGCGGATCGGTCACCGGATGTGTTGCGTCCGTTCCGGTGGGTGCCACTGTGCCGTCGCACACACCTCCGGAGCGTCGTCGCTCACACCCACGGAGCTGACCAGGGCCTACTTGTACAATCGACCAGGTGCGCGGATTCCGGCGCGGGGGTGTCGGATATCCAGGAATGCGACAAATTGAGGCCGTATGGTCGGTTTTACAAAAGGTCGCATTCGGATAACAAAACAATCTTTCAGTCTGAAAAGGATGGCTGAACCAGTTCGTGAATCCTGAAAACCTTCTAAGATCGAGCTCGGTGACCACCAAGCTCGCATCGCCGCGGGCAGCGATATTTGTTGCCGAGGAGTCGTCGTTGAGCGCCAGCCGTGAACTAACTGAAATTTCGCTACGGCCCGCCGTATGTGATGCCGTCGAACAAGCCGCCGCCAGTTCGGACGCTACCGGCGTTCGGGCGCTGCGGGTGTTCTTACATGCCGGGCTCAGCACCTACTGGCCGTTGGTGAAGGCCGCGCCTGCCCGGCGAATCGCCGCCTATGAAGCCGCGTTGCAGACCTTGCGTCTGCGGTGGGCGCCCACCGGTGACACCATCGGCGACCCGACCGCCGTCGCGATGTTCCGCGAGATGGACGACGAGGCCGCCGACTTCCTCGGGATGTGCGCGCGCCTGTCCGGCACGCAGTGGCTGGAGCCGGTCGACTCGGTGGCGGGCTACCTCGTCTCGGTGTTCCACGGCGCGGTGCTGCGCTGGCTGGCCGACGGCAACGACGAGACGATCCTCGTGGTGATCGACGACCTGGTCGGCTGCCTGACACTGAAGGCGGTCGAAAGCTGACGCGCAATGCTGGACGACTGACCAAATAGGTGGTTCAGTAGTCGTGTGACACCGACGACATCGCTGCATCATCTGCACGCGGCGACCGCGGAGCTCGACCCGCCGCTGGCCGCCGTCGACCTGACCGCGCTCGACCGCAACGCTGCCGACCTGGTCCGGCGCGCGAACGGCATCGCGGTGCGGGTGGCGAGTAAATCCGTGCGCTGCCGGGCGGTGCTCGAGCGCGTACTCGGCGACGGACTGACCGCCCGCGACGGCTTCGCCGGGATCATGGCGTACTCGCTGCGTGAGGCCATCTGGCTGGTCCGCCTCGGCGCCCGCGACGTGCTGCTCGGGTACCCGGTTCTCGACCGTGCCGCGCTGGCCGAACTGGCCGCCGCCCCGGCCCTGCTCGAGGCGATCACGCTGATGATCGACGATGTCGCCCAGCTCGAACTCACCCGGGCCGCGCTCGGCACCGACCTGGTCCACCCCCGCGTCTGCCTCGACGTCGACGCGGCTCTGCGGATCGGCCCGCTGCACCTGGGTGCCCGGCGCTCGCCCGTGCGCAGCCCCGAGGACGCCGCCGCGCTGGCCGCCGAAGCGCTGCGGCGCGGGTTCGATGTGGTCGGTGTGATGACCTACGAGTCGCAGATCGCCGGACTGCCCGACAGCAACCCCGCGGTGCGCGTGGTGAAACGTCTGTCCGCACTCGAAATCGGGCGCCGCCGTACCCGGGTGGTCGATGCTGTCCGGGCGGTGACGGGCCCGCTGGAGATCGTCAACAGCGGTGGCACCGGTTCGATCGAAGTCTCGATCACCGATCCCGATGTCACCGAGGTGACCGCCGGTTCCGGCCTCTACGTGCCGACCCTGTTCGACCACTACCGCTCGTTCACGCCCCGCCCCGCGCTGTTCTTCGCCACCCCGGTCCTGCGCAAACCCGCACCGACCATCGCGACCGTCTTCGCGGGCGGCTACATCGCGTCGGGCCCCGCGGGTCCGAGCCGCGTCCCGGTCCCCGTGTGGCCCGCCGGGCTGAAGCTGCTCGGCTCCGAAGGCGCGGGCGAGGTCCAGACGCCGCTGGCCGGTGGCGCCGAACTCGAGATCGGTGATCGTGTCTGGTTCCGCCATGCCAAGGCGGGCGAATTGTGCGAACGCTTCGCCGAGCTCCATCTGGTCGACGAGGCGGGCACCCGCACGACGGTTCCCACCTACCGCGGCGAAGGTCAGTGCTTCGGCTGAGGTCGACAGGCGTCTCAGCGCAGGAGCGCGATCACCTCGTCATCGTCGAGCTGGTGAAAGTCGCTGTACGCCATGCCGACTCCACCCAGGTCGGTGGGCGTCCACAGACAGACGAGCTCATCACATTCGCGCTCGACCCGCCGTGCCGCCTCGGGTGCGGACACCGGCACGGCCACCACCAGCAGATCCGGCCGTTGCGCCCGCGCCACCCGGCACGCGGCCACCATCGTGGCCCCGGTCGCGATCCCGTCATCGACGATCACCACCGTGCGCCGCGCCAGGGGGATCGAGTCGCCGACCCGCAGGATCGCCTGCCGACGGCGTAGTTCGGCCCGCTCGGCCAGTTCCACCTCGTCGAACGCCTCTGCGCTCACCCGGCTGTGGTCGACGACGTCACGATTGAGGACCAGCAGTCCGCTCTCTCCGAGCGCCCCCATCGCCAGCTCCGGCTGCGATGGCAGCCCCAGCTTGCGGACCAGCAGGACATCGAGTTCCCCGCCGATCGCCGCGCTCACCGCCGCCGCCACCGGCACACCCCCGCGTGGCAACCCGAGCACCAGTGGACGGGTGGTCCGCAGGTGTTCGAGGGCCGTGCCGAGAGCGCGGCCCGCCGCTGCCCGATCCGGGTACACCATCGCCTCGAACGCTACTCCGCTCCGGACGCCTCGGAAACGGTGAACCGTCGCAGCGACAGGCTGGGATTGGCAGTGCGCACCCTGGCCAGATGCGCCGTGTCGACCGTTGCCGAGGCCACGCCCGGTTCATCGCCCAGTTCGGCCAGCACCGTGCCCGCCGGGTCGATGATCATCGACGAACCCGCGCCGCGTGGCGCGCACTGATCGGCCGCGGCCACGTACACCGTGTTCTCGATGGCGCGTGCCCGCAGCAGCGTCGTCCACTGGTCGACCTTGGCCGGTCCCGGAATCCACTGCGCGGGCAGCAGCAACACGTGTGCGCCCGCCGCCGCGACACGCCGACACCCTTCCGGAAATCGCAGATCGAAACAGGTCTGCATGCCGAATACCACACCGTCGACAGCGAAAGTCGCAGGCGCGACGAGCGGCCCCGCTGCCACCACATCCGATTCCAGATGACCGAACGCGTCATAGAGATGCACCTTGCGATACACCGCGACGCGCGCGCCGTCGGGCCCGTGCGCGACGAGGGTATTACTGATCCGGGTCGCCCCCGGTGACGGCAACTCCACCACACCGGCAACCAGGAATACGCCGAATTCGGCGGCGAGCGCCGCGAGTCCACTGGTGAACGGACCGTCGAGCGGTTGCGCGATCGCCACCACCCGCTCATCGAGCCGAGTCACAGCGAACATCGAGTATTCGGGCGCGAGCACCACGCGCGCACCCGCTGCGGCCGCCGTCCGCACGTGTTCTCGCAGGGTCGACAGATTGGTTTCGGGATCGGTTCCGGGGGCGAATTGGACCACCGCGATCCCTACTGTCACCGGCTGAAGTTCCTGATGTGCTGACCCGTCGCGCAGTTGCATAGGTCTCACCGTATTCACCTGGTGGTTGGGGCAGCTACCGCCAGGCAGTAAACTCGTGGTCAATGAGTACAAATGAGGTCGACAGCGTTCCTGCCGACAACGACAGGAACGACACCGGCCCGACTTTCGCCGATCTCGGGATCGATGACCGCGTGCTGCGGGCCATCGCCGATGTGGGCTACGAGTCGCCGTCCCCGATTCAGGCGGCGACGATTCCCCCGCTGCTCTCCGGCGCCGACGTGGTGGGCCTCGCGCAGACGGGCACCGGCAAAACCGCGGCATTCGCGATCCCGATCCTGATGAACCTGGACACCGCGCAGCGCAAGCCGAGCGCCCTGGTGCTCGCGCCGACTCGTGAGCTCGCGATCCAGGTCGCCGAGGCGTTCGGCAAATACTCCTCGCACATCCCGGGTCTGCACGTGCTGCCGATCTACGGCGGGCAGAGCTACGGCGTGCAGCTGTCGGGTCTGCGCCGTGGCGCGCACGTCGTGGTCGGTACGCCCGGCCGCGTGATCGATCACCTGGAAAAGGGCACGCTGGACCTGTCGCAGCTGCGCTACCTGGTGCTCGACGAGGCCGACGAGATGCTCAAGATGGGCTTCCAGGAAGACGTCGAGCGCATCCTGCGTGACACCCCCAAGGACAAGCAGGTCGCGCTGTTCTCGGCCACCATGCCGGGTGTGATCCGCAAGATCTCCAAGCAGTACCTCAACGATCCGGTCGAGATCACGGTCAAGTCCACGACGCAGACCAGCTCCAACATCACCCAGCGTTATGTGCAGGTGTCGCATCAGCGCAAGCTCGATGCCCTCACTCGCGTGCTCGAGGTCGAAACCTTCGAGGCGATGATCATCTTCGTGCGCACCAAGCAGGCCACCGAAGAGCTGGCCGAGAAGCTGCGCTCGCGTGGTTTCTCCGCCGCCGCGATCAACGGTGACATCGCGCAGAACCAGCGCGAACGCACCATCGGCCAGCTGAAGGCGGGTGGCATCGATATCCTGGTCGCCACCGATGTCGCCGCGCGTGGTCTCGACGTGGACCGCATCTCCCATGTCGTCAACTACGACATCCCGCACGACACCGAGTCCTACGTGCACCGCATCGGCCGCACCGGCCGGGCCGGCCGTTCGGGCGAGGCGCTGCTGTTCGTGGCCCCGCGCGAGCGTCACCTGCTCAAGTCGATCGAGCGGGCCACCAAGAGCGCGCTCACCGAGATGCAGTTGCCGAGCGTCGACGACGTGAACGCCACGCGTGCCTCCAAGTTCGGTGACTCGATCACCGAGAACCTGGCCTCGGACAACATCGCGCTGTTCCGCAAGCTGATCGAGGACTACGAGGCCGAGCACAACACCCCGCTCGCCGACATCGCCGCGGCACTGGCCGTGGGCGGCTACGACGGCGACAACTTCTTCATGTCGCCCGAGCCGGAGCCCGCCCCGCGCCGCGAGCGTGACTACGACCGCGACCGTGAGCGCGCACCGCGCCGCTACGACGACGAGGACCGCGCCCCGCGTCCGCCGTCGTTCAACCGGGAGAACGGCGAAGAACTCGCCACCTACCGGATCAGCGTGGGCAAGCGGCACCGCGTGGTGCCCGGCGCGATCGTCGGCGCCATCGCCAACGAGGGCGGCCTGCGTCGCAGCGACTTCGGTCACATCAGCATCCGGCCCGACTACAGCCTCGTCGAGCTGCCTGCCAACCTGCCCAACGAAACGCTGGAAGCCTTGCGGCGCACCAGGATCAGCGGTGTGCTGATCCAGCTGACGCCCGACCAGGGCGCACCGGCGCAGCGTTTGAACGCTCGCGGCCCGCGCCGCGACCGCGAGGCACGTCCGCGCACCGAACGGCGTAAGCCGCGCACCTAGTCCACTCGTGCGCACCAGGGCCGAGGTCAGGCGCGTTCGTCCTGTCCGTGGGTAGTGCCCTGGTCGCTCGCAGCGCTGGTTAAGGTGATGGGCGTCGGGTGTGCGTGAACACAGGAGGGCCGCGCTTGTTCGTGTCCGGTGATCGGGTGGTCGGTGCCGTCGGCGATCTCGCGCGCGCGGCGAACTGTGAGTTCGCGGTGTTGCGCGGAATCGACGCAGCTCTCGGCAATCTGCCCGGGGTTCCCGACACGACAGCCCCGCTGGTGCGCACGGCCGAACCGTCCGCCGAACTGGTCGCCCACTTCGGTGACAGGCTGGTCCGGATCCCGTCGCCCGAGGTGCTCGGTGGCGACGCGACGGCCCGGATCGCGGCGCTGACCGCCGCCGCGGAGCACACCGCGCGAGCGCTGAGTTCCGGCGCCGAGGCGATCTACGGCGCGGTGTTCTTCGACGGTCGATTCGCCTGTGGTGCCGACCTTCTGGTCCGTGGTCGCGCGGGTTACACCGTGCACAGCGCGCTCGGTGAGTATTCGGTCGGCGTTCCCGGCGCGCCGCATCGTGGCGACGGTCGCGGGAACGCGCCGTCGGCGTGGTCGCACGTCGAGGACGCTGCGGTGTCGCCAGGTCCGACGGGAACGCCTCTGCCGGCACGCGATTCGGCATCGGCGGACGAGGAATTCAGTAGTTTCGCCGGCGCGGTATCTCCTGCCGACAGCAGGGTGCTGCGACGCGAATTGGCCGCGGGCCGGACGCCTTTCGAGCGCGTCGCGGCGTCGGTGCAGGCGATCAAGGTCGATCCGGCTCGTGAATTGCTGAGTGCGCGCCTGGAATTCGCGGCGTGCGCGCAGGCACTCGCCGACGCGGGGATCGGAGTCGATCCCTGCGCGTATCTGTGGACCGCCGAGGGTGTGCGGCGCGAAGTGAGCGCGGAACTGGCGCCGGTGTATTCGGCGCGGCGGGCTCGCGTGGAGCACATCATCGAGGACAAGCTGGCTGAATTGCTGCCGGTCCAGTGGGGTGACCCGCGCTATCTGGCCTGCGGGCGGTGCCCGAGCTGCCGTGCCGCGGCAGCGAATGCGCGAGACCTGCTGCTGGTCGCGGGGATCCGACCCACCCAGCGGGCCAGGCTGCGTGAGGCCGGCGTGCTCACGATCGATCGTCTCGCCACCACCGCCACTCCTGTCCCAGGACTGGCTCCGCGCACGCTGGCGGCCCTGCGTAAACAAGCCGATATCCAGCTCGTCCGCGAACGCACCGGCCGCCCGGCCTTCACCCTGCGCGACGCCACCGCGCTCGGGGCCCTGCCCGCACCGCGCCCCGGCGACCTCGCCCTGGTCATCGACCTGGACCGGCACGGCGCCATGACCGGCCTCGAACTCGCCGACGCCACCACCATCGTCTTCCGGCCGGTCGTTGCCGGTGTGGAGCAGCCGAACAGCGTCGGTTACCGGCCGCGTATGCCCGTCGGTCCGATGGACACCAACGCCGTGGTCTTCGGGCCCGGCGGCGTCGAACCCGCGAACGCGGCGGGCTACCCCAGCGCCGATCCGGCCGAAGCGGACACCATCTCGTTCGGGCGCATAGTCATCGGTGACGACTCGGCCATCGGCGACGACCCGGCGGATCCGCTTGCCGCCGATCCGCGCCAGACCGGTGTCGACGCGGTGCCGCGCAGCTCTCTCGGCCTCGAACACGCGGGCCCGTCGACGCAGGACGGGGGAGTGCTCGAGGAGCTGCTGGAGATCATCGCCGAGCATCGGGCGGCGGATCCGGATGTGCGCGTGTACCACTACGGTTCGGATATTCGCACGGCACTGCTCGATGGGGCGGGCAGGCTCGGCACCGGTGCCGATCTGCTGGACGAGCTGTTGGCCGAGGGCGCGCTGGTCGACCTGGCGCCGATCGTGCGCACGGCGCTGCTGATCGGCGAACAGTCCTATGACGCAACGGGACTCGCCGCGCTGCTGCCGGATACGCCGGGTCGGGCGGCGACGGTTCTGGGCATCCGCGACTGGCTGCTCGACCGCGCGGCCGACGCGGGAATCGCGGTGCCGGGCACCCGGTTCGCCGTGGCGGAATCCGACGTGCCGCCCTCGCTGCACCCCGGCTCGCTGGAAGCGGCGCTGAGCGAGTTCGCCGCGGACGCGCAGGGGGATTCGGCGCGCGCCGCCGCCCTGACGGCCGCGGTCCTGGGCTATCACCGGCGTGAACGGCAGCCGCGCTGGTGGGCCCACATCGATCGGCTCGGCCATCCGGTCGGCGACTGGGCCGACGCACCGGGTGTGCTCGTCGTCGAATGGGGCACCGTCGACACCAAATGGCATCGCACGCCACAGCTTCCGACGATGCGCCGCTACCTGACGCTCACCGGCAGGTTGGGCACGGGCGCGACGCTCACCCCGGGCACCCAGATGGTCACCATCTACGACGGTGCCGCCGCGGCGGGCATGACCCAGACGCTCGGCCGCCGCGCCACCGCCACCGCCACCGTGCTCGGGTGCGCCGTCGACCCGAATTTCGACGACACCGTCCGGCTGGAAGAGCTGCTCCCGGCAGGCTGCCCGCCCTACGACGACCTGCCCGCCGCCATCGCTCCCGGCCCGCCCGACGGGGAGGCCGAGATCGAGGCCGCACTGGAGCACACCGCTCAGGATCTGCTGATGAGCCTGCCGTGGGTGCCGGAGAACGCGGTCTACGATGTGCTGCTGCGTCGCGCGCCCCGGCTGCGCGACGGGATGGCGCTGCCGCAGCCCCACGACGATCTCGGCGCCGTCCTCGCCCACGCGGTCGGCGCACTGGACGCCTCGTACCTGGCCGTGCACGGGCCGCCCGGTACCGGCAAGACCGGCATCACCGGGCGTGCGCTCGAGCGGCTCGTCACCCGCCACAAATGGCGGATCGGGGTGGTGGCGCAGTCGCACGCGGTGATCGAGCGGATCTTCGACGCGGTCGTGGAAGCGGGCCTGCTGCCCGAACTCGTGGCGAAGAAGGACGTCGCCTCGGTCGGTCCGGATTGGTCGGCGATCGATGCCGCCCGGTACCCGCGCTTTCTGGACAACGCTGTCAACGGGTGCGTGATCGGTGGTACCACGGCGGATTTCGTCGACGAACGACTGATCGCGCCCGGCGCGCTCGACCTGCTGGTGATCGCCGACGCGGGCGAATGCTCACTGGCCGACACCGTCGCGGTCGCGGTGAGCGCGCGCAACCTGCTGCTGATCGGCGATCCGGTCCCGGCCAGGGCGCAGGCGAAACATCCGGAGCCCGTGCAGGTCTCGGCCCTGGAATGGCTGTGTGCAGGCGCGGGGACCCTGCCCGTCGAACGCGGCTACTTCCTCGACCGGACCTGGCGCATGCACCCCGCGATCTGCGAGCCCGTGTCGGCCTGCTGCTACGACGGCCGGCTGCGCGCGGACGAGGCCATCACGCTGACCAGGGATCTGGCGGGGATCGCGCCCGGGGTGAGCACGGTGCTCGTCGAGCACCGCGGCAGTGCCACCGAATCCGATGCCGAGGCACGCGAAGTGGTGCGCCAGGTCCGGATCCTGCTCGGCGAGACGTGGACCTCCGACGGCGGAACCCGCAAACTCCACCCACACGACATCTTCGTGGTCGCGCCGTACGCCGCCCAGGTGGCGCGGATCCGGACGCTGCTGGCCCGCGCCAAGATCGAAGACGTGCTGGTGGGTACTCCGGATCGCTTCCGTGGCCGGGAAGCCGCGGTGGTCCTGTTGTCGATGACCACGTCGACCCCCGCCGACGCGCCCTTCGGGATGCGGCCGCTGTTGTCGCGCACCGTCATCCATGCCACGCTGTGCCGGGCTATGTGGAAGGCGATCGTCATCCGCTCACCCCTGCTCACCGAGTACCTCCCGGATACCGCCGAAGAACTCGCGGACCTCGCCGGTTTTCTCCAGCTCGGCTGATTCAGACGCTGCGGAGAAGGCGGCGTAGCCATTCGACGGCGGTGTCGGGGGTGGCGGGGGTGATGTCGATGTGGCGGCTGGCGTGGACCAGGTAGCGGCCGTCGCCGGTGAGGTCGATCCACGACAGCACGCCCGAGGGCTTGGGGTCGGTGCCTGCCGCGACGAGGATCTGGCCGATGCCAGTGCGGGGGCGCTGGAGGAGTCGGCGTATGCGCGCCGCGTCGGACGGGCCGGCGACGGGGGCGGTCACCAGGTCGCGGCTGTCCTCCTCGACCCGGGTCGCCGGTGCCGTGATGCGCGGGGTGAGTCCGGGGCGTTGGGCGGGGAGCCGGGAGAACACCTGGGCGGCAAGACGTTTCGTACTACCGACCTGCACGTGCACCGAACCGCCACGGTCGGCAGCGCTACCGGGATCCTGCACCGCGAGAACCGCGACATCCGCGGTGACCGCGCCGAGCATCCGCACCGGCGCGGGCGCGTGACCACAGACCTCGACCCGGATCTCCGGTTTCGCCAGCACCCGCAGGGCGGCCGCGAGGTCGGCGTCGAGGGTGCGAGCACACCAGGCGTCGAGCGCGGGTTGCTGGGCTGCCCGCTCGACGGTGTCGCGTGCGGACGCACGGACGGCGAGCGGATAGGGGATCCGGTCGCCGTCGGTGCGCGCCCAGCCCAGCGCGAACTGGTCCGGGGTGAAGTGCCAGTTCACTCCCGTTCGGTCCACTCACCGAGCACCGCGGGACTGGTCGGCTCCATCTTCCCGATCAGCGCGTTCACTTCGTCGGCGGGCTCGAGGTAGGTCGGCTCCTCCTCGAGGAACCGCAGGAACTCGTCTTCCTCGTCCTCGAGCTCCTCGGCCACCTGGGCGGGACGCGGACCACCGGAGGGCCGCGTCTGATCCGCGGCGGCGATCGCCCCACCCATCATTCCGCCGATCGCGCCCGCGCCCATCCCGGTGGCGGCTTCGCCACCGGACACCGAGGGATCGCGCTCCTGCCTGCCCTCGCTCGCTGCCTCCGTGGCCGTATCGCTTGCCGTCGCGTTGCCGGCGGCCGCGGTGTTCGCCGAGTGGGTCGCGTCGTTCGATTCGCCGGTGGGCGGTGTCGCGCCGGCGGGTGCGGACGTAGTCGAGGTTCCCGCGCGACGGGTTCGGGCACTGACGGACATCGTGCCGGGGAAGGCCGTGGTCGAGGCCGGGGTGGTGGTGCTCGCCCTGCTGGCGTTGGCAGGCGGCTGGTTCGGGGCTGTTGTCGCGGCAGGGGAGGTAGTCGCCGGAGTCGTCCCGTTCGCGACCACGCCCGGGGTCGCGGCGGTCCCGTTGGTCGGGAGCGCGCCGTTGCCGGTGGAGAGGGTGCCCGCCGTTCCGGCGACCGGCGCGGATGCGGCGGGCATCGTGGCGGCGGTGACGGTCGCCGGTGTCGTCGCCGACGAGACGACGGCGCTCGCCTGCGGAATTCCGGCCGGGAGAGCGGCACCCGACGCCGTCGCAGCGGCGGTGACAGTTCCTGTCTCCGTGGCGATTCCGGTGAAGGCGGGTACCCCGGACCCGGTCGGCAGGAAGGCTCCGGCGTAGATCGTCTCCATCGCCTGCACCGCGTCGAGGCGGGCGTTCTCGGCCTCGCGGGTGATGGTGGCGTTGTTCGCGGCCTGCTCGGAGTCCAGGAGCGCGGCCGCCGGATCGGGCTGTGCCCCCTCGGGTTCCGCCACCGCGGAGCGCAGGGACTCGGCGGCGTCACCGGCCTGGCTGAGCCGGACGCCGACCGCGGTCAAGACATCGGCGATGCGCCGACCGGCCTGCTCGAAGTCGCGTACCGCGTCGGCGGCCTGCTGGGCCGCCGCGCCGCGCCAGCCGTCGGCGATGGCGGCACGGATCTCACCGTGTGCGATCTCGACGCCGTCGCCGAGGCCCGAGGCGGTGGTGAGGAACGTCTCGCCCGCGCCTGCCAGTGCGGCTGGATCGAGTTGCCTTACCGCACTGTGAATGTCGGCATGGGACAGGTTGTCGAAGACTTCGACGACGGAAACGTAGTCCACATCGGTACGGCCGGAAATGCTACGCATCGCCATCACCGGGAACCTCGATCGCGGCGACCGCGCCCGCCAGTGCCTGATCGGCCTCGCGGAAGTTCGCCCCGGCGGCGCGGAACACGGCGGCCAGGTCGCGCGCGGTGCTCGCGTAGGCGCGCAGTTCGTCGAGTGCCTCGGTGGCCTTGGACTCGAAACCGGTGCGCAGGGCGCCGCCCGAGGGGAGACCGCCGAAACCGGGGATGACAGCGGTCGCGCTGAGCACCCGCACCTGGGCCTCGACCTCATCGGCCAGCCGTTCGTAGCGCAGCGCGCAGCGCTCGGGCGCGCCGTCGGCGACGAGCACCCCGTCGATCCACAACCCGCCCTCGTCGACGGCTTGGCCGAGAGCCGCCGTATTCGGCAGCCCCGTTCGATTCGGTTGCACCGGTTCCCCCTTCGTCGTTCATCGCACCGCGGTGAGTACCCACTCCGCGATATCGGCCGCCACGCGGTGCTGCACCGGTTCGTGCAACAGGTCGTGTCCGGCGTCGGCGTACTCGCGCAAATCTACCGATCGGTGCCGTGCTGTCCATAGCCGGATTACATCGACGGGTGCGCGCCGGTCGTCCACGCCGTGCACCGCGAGCAGCGCGAGACCGGGCTCCGGCGCGATGTCGGCGACGCGGCGCGGAGTACCACACAGGATGAGTCCGGCCAGGTCAGCGGAGTTTTCGTGGGCGAGGTGCACGGCGGTCACGGCGCCGAGGGAGTGCCCCATCAACACCGGCGGGTCCGGGTGATCGGCGCGGACGAGTTCGAGAAATCCCCGCGCGTCGGCGGTCAGCTCGTCGATGGTGCCCGGCGCGTCGGGATCGCCCTCGCTCAGTCCCTGCCCCGAGGTGTCGAGGGCCCACAGCTCGATCCCGGCGGGACGCAACGCCGCGGCGAAGCGGTGATAGTGCCCGCTGTGCTGACCGGTACCCGGCAGCAGCGCCAGCCGCGCCGCCGGTCGGTCGACGGACCAGCACCGGCAGTGCAATCGTCCACGCTCGCTGTCGAAATAGGGCACCTGTCGATTATCGCTGTTCGGCCGATCGAATTGTTCTGGGAGACAGCACTAGTACGTGGTACCCCGTGATGGGAACCGCAGGTGACGTGGGCTGCACACGGTGGGCCCGCAGCCGTTAGACTTCGCGCGTCGAACCGGGTCAACAGAGTCGAGGGTTACAGATGTTGTCGTTCCGTCGTTGCGTCGTCCGTGTTGTGGTCGGTGCGGCTGTCGTGACCAGCGCCTCGCTCGGTTCCGGGGCCGTCGCGGGCGCCGCCCCGCTGTCCCTGTGCGGACAGGCGCGCCAGGACGTCGCGATCAGGTCGAGTGTGCCGCTGCTGGACTGGTCGGAGAACTTCGGCATCGACGCCCAGGGTGACCTGTGGGTTTCGCGGGTCATGCGCGGCGAGGTCCAGCGCTACGACCGCGACGGGCGCCTGACCGCCACGGTGGCCGTGCCCTCGCCCGGTGCCGTCCGGCTCGGTCCCGACGGACTGCTGTACGTGGTCACCGGTAACTCGCCGCTGGCCGGCTCGGGCGGCATCGTCCGCTTCGACCCGGCGGCCGCGCGCCCGAACCCCGTCGCCTTCGCCACCGGCTTCCCGCAGCCCAACGGTGCCGCCTTCGACGCCGACGGCAATCTGTACGTGACCACCGGCAACGGACTCCACCGCCTGCGCCGCGACGGCAGCGAGGACATGGACTGGTGGTCGGCCGTCAGCATCGAGGGACCCAACGGTGTTGTGGTGTCGGGTGACTCGGTCTACGTCACCGCGAACTTCGTCGGTGCGGGTGGACCCGTCGGTCGCGTACTGCGACTGTCCCGTACCCACCCGGGCGCGGCGACCACTGTCGCCGACCTGACCTCGTTCGGCACACTGCCCGATTTCGTCGATGACCTGGTCGTGCGCGACGGTGCCCTGTACGTCACGACGCTGGCCGGGCACCTGGTCCGCGTCAACCCGAACACCGGCACCGCGTGCACCGTCGTCGCCACCCAGCCGCTCACCGCCGTCGTCGCCGACCCGTCCGACCCGTCGGCGCTGCTCGCGGGCTCCGAGGAGGGCACGGTTCTGCGCATCCGCCCGATCGGCTGACGCGACCGTCGAGGTGACCGGCGCGCCGAACCGGGCCGTTGTCCGGTCGGCGAATTCGTCCGCCGGCCAGGGGACCTACTGAACCCGGCTCAGCCGCCGACGTTGGTCGCCGCGGGCGGGGCCGGGGGAGCGGGCACCGGGGCGGGCTGGGGCGTTTCGACCGGAGCAGGCGCCGGAGCCTTCGATGTCGGTGCGCTCGAAGAGGATTCACCCGAACCCGGGCTCACGGCCTGCGGTTCGGGAGCTGGCGGTGCCGCGGGGGCTTCGGGGACCACCACCGGCAGATCGGGCACGACGAACGTGCCGACGGTCGGGGTCATCACGCAGCGGGCGCCCGCGTAGTCGATGGTTCCCCACATGGAGGCGACCACGGTGCCCGCACCGCTGTGCACCGTCTTCGACAGTGACGGCAGATTGAACTCGGTCTGGTCGTCGAGGCCGACGATGCCGCTCTGACCGTTGTTGACGTTGACCCACGCGACGCTGAGGCCGGAGGCCAGCGGAACGCCGGAGTGGCGCGGGCTCGCGCTGAAACGGATATCGCCCGGCGTCAGGCTCGTCGCGGTGCGCGGGCCCGGCCCTTCGAACGACGCCGCGGCGATGATCGTGGTGATCGGGCCGTTGCTGCCGCAGCCGAAGGTGGGGGCCGCGTAGGTGAAGGGGGTGAACTGCGTCGAGATGTCACGCAGGGCGTCGACGCCGACGATGCCGGTGAAGCTCGCGATCGCGCCGACACCGGCCTTCGCCGTGGTGTCCTCGCCGGCGAGGTGGGTGAGGTGGCCGATCGCGTCGTCGGTGGGCGACGCGATCGCGCTCGGGGCCAGCAGGGCCAGCGCGCCGATGCTCGCGGCGGTGACGACCGCTGCTCTACCTGCGATGGATCTGCCGTTCACCCGTGACTCCTCGATGGATGCTCGTCGCCGGATAGTCCGGTTCGTCTGGCAACGTACCAGGTCGTCGCGCGGGTCGCCGAGCCGCCGACAGCGCGGCGGGGGCCGCTGGGACAGCCATCGTGTGTGATGTAGTCGACACCGAGGATTACCGAAGGGTAGGTTTCTCTTCGACGGCTACGAGTGACTGGGAGACCCGTATGAAGTTAGCCCTGTCCCCGGAAGAGGTCGCTTTCCGCGACGAGCTCCGGCATTTCTACGCGACCGAGATCCCCGCCGACATCCGCGATCGGGTGAAGCACGGCCAGGATCTGTCCCGCGAGGACATCGTCACCGCGAACAAGATCCTCAACGACAACGGCCTGTGCGTGCCGAACTGGCCGGTGGCCTGGGGCGGCAAGGACTGGACGCCGATGCAGCGCCACCTCTGGCTCGACGAGATGCAGCTGGCCTCGGTACCGGAGCCGCTCACGTTCAACGCCTCGATGGTCGGCCCGGTGATCGCCCAGTTCGGTTCCGAGGAACTCAAGCAGCGCTTCCTGCCGCCCACCGCCGCGCTCGACATCTGGTGGTGCCAGGGCTTTTCCGAACCCGACGCGGGTTCGGACCTCGCGTCGCTGCGCACCACGGCGGTGCGCGACGGCGACTCCTACATCGTGAACGGCCAGAAGATCTGGACCACGCTCGGCCAGTACGCCGACTGGATCTTCTGCCTCGTACGCACCGACCCGAACGCGCCGAAGAAGCAGGCGGGCATCTCCTTCCTGCTCTTCGACGTGAAGTCGCCCGGTGTCACCATGCGCCCGATCAAGCTGATCGACGGCAGCTACGAAGTCAACGAGGTGTTCTTCGAGAACGTCCGGGTGCCCGCCGATCAGCTCGTCGGCGAGGAGAACCAGGGGTGGACCTACGCCAAGTATCTGCTCGGCAACGAACGCACCTCCATCACCGGCGTCGGCAAGACCAAGGTCAAGCTCGGCCTCGCGAAGGATTACGCCCGCGCGACCAGGACCGGGCGCGGCACGCTGCTCGACGACCCGGTGTTCGCGGCGCGGCTGGCCGAGCTGGAGAACGAACTGCTCGCCCTGGAACTGACCCAGCTGCGGGTGGTCTCCAATTCTGTTGAAGGCAAGCCGAATCCGGCGTCGTCGGTGCTGAAACTCAAGGGCACCGATTTGCAGCAGGCCGCCACCGAACTGCTGCTCGACGTCGCGGGCGCCGACGCGCTGCCGGTCGACGCCGACAACATCGCCTCGCCCGCGTGGGCCCAGCACACCGGCCCCGGCTACCTGAACTACCGCAAGGTGACCATCTACGGAGGCTCGAGCGAGGTCCAGCGCTCGATCATTTCCTCCACGATCCTCGGATTGTGAGGCGCTGACATGGAACTCGCACTGACCGAAGAACAGACGATGCTGCGCGACACCGTGCGCGAACTGCTGCACCGGTTCTACGACGGCGAAGCCCTCACCAAGAGCGGCGACACCGACCCCGGCTGGAATCGCACGGTCTGGAAGCAACTCGCCGACCTCGGGGTGCTCGGGCTGACCATTCCCGAGGAGGACGGTGGTGTCGGCGCGGGCCCGGTCGAGGCGATGCTGGTGCAGGAGGAGCTCGGTCGCGCGCTGGCCCCGGAACCGGTGCTCGACTCGGTGGTGATCCCGGCCGAACTGCTGCGGCTGGTAGGCAGTGCCGAGCAGCGTCAACGGCTCTTGCCCGCGCTGGCGGAGGGAACCATCCTGCTCGCCTTCGCGCACGCCGAGCCCGGCCTGCGGTGGCCGTCCACGGAGCTCACCACCACCGCGGTGGCCCAGGGCGACAACTACGCGCTGACCGGTGTGAAGAATCCGGTGTTGCGCGGTGATGTGGCCGACGAGGTGATCGTCAGCGCACTGCTGCCCGGCGGCGGGACCGGGCTGTTCCTGGTCGACCCGAATCAGGATGGCGTGCAACGACGGTCGTACCGCACCTTCGACGGTCGTCGCGCCGCCCAGTTCGACTTCGACAACGCGGCGGGCCAGCTGCTCGGTGACGCCGTCGACGCCGCCGAGCAGATCGCCCTGACCCAGGGCTACGCGCAGGCGGCACTGTGCGCGGAGTCGGTCGGGGCGATGGAGGTCGCGCTCACGCTCACCACCGAATACCTCAAGACCCGCAAGCAGTTCGGGGTCACGCTGTCGAAGTTCCAGGTGCTCACCCAGCGCGCGGCGGACTGCTACGTCTCGCTGGAACTGGCCCGCAGCATGAGCCTGTACGCGACGGCGGCGCTGGCCGACGGCGGCAACGATCCGGTCGTCGCGTCACGGGCGCGGTTGCAGGTGGGGAAGTCGGCCGAGCACATCGGCCAGGAGGCGATCCAGATGCACGGTGGCATCGGCGTCACCGCGGAGTACCCGGTGAGCCACTATGTCGCCCGGTTGACCGCGATCGGGCAGACACTCGGTGGGGCGCTGGAACATCGGCGGGAACTGGCCGACCGGATCGGCGAGTACGACCTGGTCGAGCTGTAGCTTCGTCGATGATGGTGCGTGCCCGGGGTTCGGGTGCGCACCATCGTTGTGTCAGCCCTCGGCGGTGGTGGGGGCCGGGGTTGCGGTGGTCGTCGCCGCCTCGGTGGTCGTCACCGTGGTCGGGGTGGCGCCGGTGTCGGCCGGGACGACAGTGGTCGGGGTCGCGCGGTCGAAGGCGTGGGTCGGCGGATAGTCCTCGGACGCTTCGTCATCGCCCACGCGGGGCGGGGTGACGGTGCGGGTGGGGTTCTGCCGGGTGGGGATCTGTGGCCGGGTGGTCGTCGGCTCGTCTTCGGTGGTCTCCGGCGGGCGCGTCGTCGTCTCGGCGGGCCGGGATTCGGTCGTCGCCTCGGCCGGGCGGGATTCGGGCGCCGGTTCGCCCTCGGGCGGTGGCGTCTCCGACGGCGAGGTCTCGGTGGAACTGAGGCTGAACGGCTTCCGCGGCGACATGTACGGCGCGATCCGCCAGCTGGGCGACGGCGGGATCGGGATGTGCACCGTGGTCGAGGTGGGCTCGTCCGCCGACCGCGCGGGGGCGGCGGCCAGGTCCGCGCTCAACGGCGGCGCTGGCACGTAGACATCCTGCTGCCCGACACCGCACGCACCGATGATGATCAGTCCGAGCGACACCGCGCCAACAGCGACTGCCGGACCCACGAACTTGGCCCTGCTGTTATCCATCGCCTGTTACTCCTCGTCGGCTTCGAGATCGCCTCACAGTAGTGCAGGTCGGGCAAAAGAGCGCATTTTAAACGTTAGTGGTCCAGATATCGGATTGATCAATTCAGCGTGTCGTGGGGACGTGTCGCGCGCGTTCGACGTCGCCGAGTCGTAGCGTGTGTGAGCAAAGTTACGCATGAGACGTCCGGCAACGTTACCCCTGACGCGCGAGGTCGCGCGGCGCAAGTATCTGATCGGCGTCATCGAGGAGAATCTCATGGGAGCACTCTCGACACCCCGGCTGGAAACCGCGGCGGCGAACACCGATTCGGCCACCGTCGGGCATCTTTCGTCGACACCGCCCGGCAACCGCACCCTCGCGGTGGTCGCGCGGATCATGGGCTGGTTGTTCTTCGTCGGCGGACTCGTCGGCGCCGGCCTCGGGATCGCGGGCCTGCACGTGGAGATCACCGTCGCCGGGCTGATCCTGGCCTGTACGGCTGGACTCATCTTATTGAAGCTGCGCACCGATCGGGACATCCCCGAAACAACCTGAGACACCTCATAATTCGAATGCGGTCGCGGGTGTGACGGCTTACCGTCGGTGTGGTGCGCATCGACATCACCACTGACGCTGCCCGGTTCCTGGCCGAGGCGGAACCGTTCCTGCGGTGTGACCCGCTGCGACACACGGTGATCGCGAGTACCCTCACCAACCTGATCGCGGGCAGATCCGGCTCGATGATGACGCAGTTTCTGAGCGTCCGCGACCGAACGGGTGTGGTCGTCGGTCTCGCGCAGAGCACGAACGGCGCCATCTACCTCGGCGAGTTGCCCCCGCACAGCATCTCGGCCGTCGCCGATGCCTTCGCGGCGTTCGACATCGCGGCGCGCAGCGTCGAGGGCGAGCGGGCCGACGCCGCTGTCTTCGCGCAACACTGGTCGAAGACCAGCCGCGGGACCTACCGCGAGAAATACACGACCCGACTGTTCCGCCTCGGTGCCTTGCACATTCCGGCGGCGCCCGGCGCACCTCGCCAGGCCACCGTCGACGATCTGGCACCTTGCCTCGCGATGCTGGAGGGTTTCAGGGTGGAAGCCGACGCACCACGTCGGCTCGACGAGACGGCGGTGCGCAAACGGATCGAGGCCGGAGCGTCGTGGTTGTGGGAGCACGACGGCGCGCCGGTGACGCTGGTCGCCCGGCAGGCGGAGGTTCTCGGTTGGGCCAGGATCGGCCCGGTCTACACGCCGCCGCCGTTGCGGGGCAACGGGTTCGCGAGCGCGCTGACGGCGACGGTCGCCGGTCGGATTCGCGCGGAAGGCGCCGGTGTCTGCCTGTTCACCGACCTGGCCAATCCGACCTCGAACAAGATCTATCAGCGAATCGGCTTCGAGCCGGTGCGCGACTTCGTGCACTACACACTGACCGCCTGATGGGCGCGGACGCGCAGCGGTCCTCGAACCGTGCGCAGCCGGCGCGAACGCGCGCCTAGACCAACGGGGCGGAGCGCCACCAATCCAGCACCTGGGCCTCGTCGGCGATGAAGCCGCGGCTGTACATGAGCATGGCGCCGCGGGCAGGGTCGCCGTCGAAGCGGGTGACCATGCGCGGTGACTTCGCCTGACTGCCGTGCAGGACGAAGTTCGTGTAGTTGCGGTCGGTGTGGGTCATGGGGCGCGCGTCGTTGGCGGGCAGGCCCGCGATCGCTTGCGCGGCCAGTCCCGCGGAGGGGTAGAGGAAGAACTCGTAGGTGGCCTTGTTGCCGCCGCCGAAGCAATGCCACATCACCGACCAGTCGCCCATATCGGCGTCGTCGGAATCGCGGCTTGCGGTCGCGCGGTCGTAGGCGAAGCAGCCCGCGTTGCCCAGCCCCGAACCGGCATGGACCAGGTTGCTCGCCGAGGTGGCGGGCAGCATGCGGGGGAACTCGTCGCTGAGCTTCGCCGCGTTGGCGCCGATGACCCGTCGGTCGCTCGTCGGCGGGGTGGTCGACGTCAGCCGCTGGGGAGCGGAGGTCGTCGCGTCGACGGACGGTGTAGCGACCGCGGAGGTTTCGGAACCCTGCCCGCCCGACGCACCGGCGTTGCCGTCATCGCCGAAGGTGGTCACCAGAATCCAGCCGAGGAAGATCACGACGGCGATCATCGCCAGCCAGCCGATCGGCGATCCCTCCCAGCGGGATTTCCGCTTCTTGCCGAGATACTCCTCGGCGACCGAAGGGCGCGCGCCCCTACCCGTCGCCCTGGAATTCCCGGCGTCGCGACGACGTTGCGCGCCCGCGTTCGGCGCACTCGCGTGGTTCGCGGATTCGTTGGGCCACGACGGGTTCGGCTGCGCGGCCCAGGAGGAACCGCCCACCGCCGGCCACTGCTGACCGAGGCCGGGGGCGGCGTTGCCGGCCCACTGTGAACCGGCGGGTCGGCCGCTCACGGCCCACGGCTGATCGGGACCGGTCGTGCCCGGCCATGGCGGCTGTCCGCCAGACGAATTCGGGTCGGTACGACCTGCGATCGGGTATCCGGCACCGGGGGTGTACGGCGAGTTCGGCGGGTAGGTTCTGGTGGCCGCCGAGCCGTGGAGTTGCTGCGGGGGAGCGTGACCGGCGAGGGCCCGCAGCGCGGCGGCGGCGAACTCGGCGCAGGTGGCGAAGCGCTCTTCGGGGCGCTTGGCCATGCCACGGGCGATGACCGCGTCGAGTGCGGGGGTGATGCCCGATCGGAGGGTGCTCGCGCGGGGCGGGGGTTGCTGGAGGTGGCCCTGGATCACCGCGACGGGGTTCGTGGCGTCGAAGGGGGTGGTTCCGGTGAGGAGCCGGAAAAGCGTGCAGGCCAGGGAATACTGGTCGGCGCGGCCGTCGAGGGCGATGCCGGAGAGTTGCTCAGGAGACGCGAAAGCCAGGGTGGCGGTGAAGGTTCCGGTCTGGGTCAGCTTGGCGGCGTTGTCGTCGTGTAGGCGGGCGATGCCGAAGTCGGTGAGGTAGACGCGTTCGGTGCCGTCGACCGATTCGATCAGGATGTTGGCGGGTTTCACGTCGCGGTGCAGCACGCCGCGGCTGTGCGCGAAGTCCAGTGCCGCGGCGGTTTCGGCGACGATGCGGACCGCCCGCGCCGGGTCGACCGGCGAGGGCAGCGACGACGCGTCGGCGCCGTCGATGTAGCGCATGGAGATCCACAGCTGGTCGTTCTCGACGCCCCGGTCGTACACGGTGACGATATTCGGGTGCTCGAGCTGCGCCACGAGATCGGCCTCGCGTTCGAACCTGGCCTTGATCTCGGTGTCGAAGAACAACTCCCGGTTCAGCAGCTTCATCGCGGTGCGCCGTGGCAGCCGTGGATGGCGTGCCAGATACACCGAGCCCATGCCGCCGCGGCCCAGCAGTCGTTCGATGGTGTATCCGGCGAAAACGCCGCCCTCGTCATACATCGCGGTCAGTTCAGCGGGGCCGAGCGCCACCAACGCAGCACCTCGTCGGCCGTGCCGTAGCCGTCGGTGTACATCAGGAACTGGGCGCGGCCGGGATCGCCGGTGAACTGGGTGATGATCTTGTTCCCGTTGTCGGTGTACTTGTAGTTGGTGTACTGCTTGCCGCCGTTGCTGTCGGTGGACTTGGTGTTGGCCGGCAGTCCGTCGAGCACCGACTTGGCGTCGGCGGCCGAGTTGAAGGCATAGATCCGGTAGAACGGATCGTCGCTGTCGCCGCCGCCGAAGCAGCTCCACAGGTGCACCCAGGCGCCGAAGTCGGGTTCGCCTTCCGCGGGCGACGGCGGATCGCTGTTGTCGGTCTCCCAGCAGGTGGCGCCGTTGTATCCGGTGGAGTCGTCGACCGTGGCGGGCACGATCCGGCCGAACTCCGCGCTGATGGCGTCGGCGCTCGGGGTGATGTAGGCGCCCGCCGACGTGGTGGTCGTGCGGTCGCCGCCGCCCGCGTCATCGCCGCTGGCCGCGATACCGATGCCGATCAGCAGCACGATCACCAGGATCACCGCGACGACGATGCCGATGATCAGCCCGGTGTTGGACTTCGACGGCGGCCGCTGCCCGTGCGGATACTGGGCGAAACCACTCGCCTGTGGCCGCGGCGCCGACTGGTACTGCGGCCGCGACTGCTGGGTGTAGGGCTGCGAAGCGCCGGTGGGCGACTGGTTCATCGGACGCTGGGTGCCCATCGGGCCGCCGGTCATCGGGCCTTGCGCGGTGCCCATCGGGCCGCCGGTCATCGGGCCTTGCGCGGTGCCCATCGGGCCGCCGGTCATCGGGCCCTGGGCGGTGCCCATCGGACCGCCGGTCATCGGGCCCTGTGTGGCAACGGGATACGGCAGACCGGTCTGCGGAATCGCGCCACCTGTCGTGGGCCGCCCGGCGATCGGCAGCGACCCACCGGTGCCCGGTCGTGGACCGACGATCGGCAACGCGGGTGCGCTCGGACTGTTCAACGCCTCGATCGCGGCTTCGGCGAAGTCCGAACAGGAGTCGAACCGGTCATCGGGCCGCTTGGCCATCGCCTTGGCGAGCACGCCGTCGAGTGCATAGGACAGGCCGGGCCGGACGCTGCTCAGCGTGGGCGGCGGCTGCTGGAGATGACCCTGGATCACCGCGGCCGGGTTGGTCGCCGCGAACGGTCCCGAACCGGTGAACAGCCAGAACAGTGCGCAGGCCAGCGAATACTGGTCGGACCGGTGGTCCAGCGAGGCGCCGGTGAGCTGTTCGGGGGAGGCATAGGCCAGCGTCGCGGTGAAGGTACCGGTCTGGGTGAGATGGCCGGTGTCGTCGCGCAATCGGGCGATGCCGAAGTCGGTGAGGTAGACGCGTTCGCCCCGGCCCGCGCCCGAGCGGGCGAGCAGGATGTTGGCCGGCTTCACGTCGCGGTGCAGCACGCCCATACCGTGCGCGTAGTCCAGCGCGTCGGCGGTTTCCTTCACGATCTGCAGCGCGCGGGCGGGCGGCAGCGTCTGCGGATCCACCGATGCCGCGTCGACGCCGTCGATGAACTGCATGGAGATCCACAGCTGTTCGTCGTCGTGCCCGCGGTCGTAGACGGTGACGATGTTCGGATGATCGAGGCGCGAAACGAGATCGGCCTCCCGCTCGAACCGTGCCCGCACCTCGGCGTCGAAGAACATCTCGCGATTGAGCAGCTTCAGCGCCGTCATCCGCGGTAGGCGGGGGTGCTTGGCCAGATAGACCGAACCCATGCCACCGCGGCCGAGCTGCCGTTCGATGACGTAGCCGGCAAAAACATCTCCGTTGGCCAGCATGTCTGCTCCACTTCCCGCCGCGCGCCGGGACCCACCAGCGCACGTGCGTACAGCATAAAAGCCGCGGCCGACGTTGCCCGCCACGGGAAAATCAACGAAACCTTATCAGTCGGCGACGACGCCGACGGTTGCCACGATCACGGCGGACGCCGCTGCTGCGGCGGCACGATATAGCCGGGATGGTTACGGCCACCAGGGAAATCGATGGTGCCCGGGCGTGCGCTTCCGCGTCGCGGCGGGATGGCCGGACCGCCCGTCGACGGCCGCGGCGCGTGAGGATGCGGCTGTGCGGGAGTGGTCGGCTGCACGTGCGGGTGCGGTTGCGCGGGGGTGGTCGGCGGGGGCGCGTTGCGGTAGGGCTGCGCCGGGGTGGGCGGCCGGGAATATCCCGGCGCCTGCGGGTAGGACTCGCGGGCGCGCAGCACCACACCGGCCGCGGTGTACTGCTGCTGCTGTTGATGCCACGGCCCCGGCACCGCGAACAGCGCCGCTTTGGCCGCCTGCGCGAACTCGGCGCAGCTGGCGAAACGGGACTCGACGCGCTTGGCGGTGGCTCTGGCCAGCACCGCGTCCAGGGTCGCGGGCAGGTCGGGGCGCAGACTGCGCAGCGGGGGAAGGGGCTTGCTCAGGTGCGCCTGGATCACCGCGCCCGGGCTGGGTCCGGGGAACGGCACCGAGCCCGTGAGCATCCAGAACAGCGTGCAGGCCAGCGAGTACTGATCGGCGCGATGATCCAGGGGTGCGCCCGCCAGATGCTCGGGCGCGGCATAGGCCAGGGTGGCGGTGATCGTGCCCGCCGAGGACAGCGTGGTCTCGCTGTCGCGCACCGCGGCGATGCCGAAGTCGGTGAGCACCACGCGTTCCGGGCGCCCGATCGGTGGCTTGGCGAGCAGGATGTTCGCCGGTTTCACATCGCGGTGCAGCACGCCGCCCGCGTGCGCGAAGTCCAGCGCGGTGGCGGTCTCGGCGACGATCTGCACGGCCCGGCCGGGTGTCAGCACGTTCACGTCGGCGGTCGCGACATCGGTGCCCGCCACGAACTGCATGGAGATCCACAGCTGGTCGTCGTCGGTGCCGCGGTCGTAGACATTGACGATATTGGGGTGCTCGAGCTGGGCGACCAGATCGGCTTCGCGCTCGAAGCGGCGGCGGATCTCCTCGTCGGCGGACAGTTCACGGCTGAGCAGTTTCAGCGCGGTGAGCCGGGGCAGCCGGGGGTGCCTGGCCAGGTAGACCACGCCCATTCCACCCTGGCCCAGCACGCGCCGGATCGTGTATCCGGCGAACACGTCGCCTTTGCGCAACACGCGAAGTCACCCCCTCCAGGGCAGAGCACCCGTTTGAAATTCTACCGATGTATCTCCCGAACCCACCGCCGCGCAACATCGCGAGCGAAGTTGTCGGTGCCTGATATTAGGGTGGCAGCTATGCGCATTGGAGCACATGTTCGCGACGAGAGCGATCCGATCGGCTTCGGCGAGAAGCTCGGTGCCGAGGTCGTGCAGATGTTCGTGGTCGATCCGCAGAGCTGGGACAAACCCCAGCCGCATCCCAGGGCCGCCGAGATTCTGGCCAGTCCGATCGATGTCGTTGTGCACTCGTCCTATCAGATCAATGTGGCGAGTCTGAACAACCGGTTGCGGATGCCCTCGCGCAACGCGGTGGCCCAGCAGGCGAAGGCCGCGGCCGACCTCGGTGCGTTCGGCCTCGTGGTGCACGGGGGACACGTACGCTCCGACGCCGAGCTCGATACCGGAATCGACAACTGGCGCAAGCTGTTCGAGCGTCAGCAGGACAAGGGCGGGTTCGCCGTGCCGATCCTGATCGAGAACACCGCGGGCGGCAATCACGCGATGGCCCGGCATTTCGATTCGATCGCGCGATTGTGGGACGCGGTCGGCGACTACGGCGCGGGCTTCTGCCTCGACACGTGTCACGCGTGGGCGGGTGGTGAGGAACTGGTCGGGGTGGTCGAGCGGATCAAGGCCATCACCGGGCGCATCGATCTCGTGCACCTGAACTCCTCGCGCGACGAATTCGACTCCGGCGCCGACCGGCACGCCAATTTCGCCGACGGCACCATCGACCCGCAACTGCTGGCCGAGGTCTGCCGCACGGCCGGTGCGCCGGTCATCCTGGAAACCCCGGCCGACGGGGTCGCCGAGGACCTGGCCTACCTGCGGGAGCACATCGGCTGACGCCGTTGGGATCACTCCGAGGCAAACCCTGTCTGTCGAACGGGATTCACGGTGTGCTTGATGCATACCAACCGATCGAGAACGACAGTGAAGGTGATCCCCATGACGGTCGACCACGCCCTCCCCGCCACCCTGACGGTGACCAAGCTCGGCGCCCACATCGGCGCGCAGATCGATGGTGTCCGGCTCGGCGGTGACCTGGACGCGGCGACCGTAGCCAAGATCCGGCGCGCGCTCAACGAGCACAAGGTCATCTTCTTCCGCGGTCAGAACCACCTCACCGAGGACGGCCAGTACGAATTCGCGGAGCTGCTCGGCAGCCCGACCACCCCGCATCCCACGGTGAAGTCGGCCGGTGTGAAGAGCCTGGCCATCGACTCCGAGCGCAGCCGCGCCAACTCCTGGCACACCGATGTGACGTTCGTGGACCGCGTGCCGAAGGCGTCGATCCTGCGCGCCGAGCACCTACCCACCTACGGCGGCTCGACCACCTGGGCGTCCACGGTCGCGGCCTACAACTCGCTGCCCGCTCCGCTCAAGGCGCTGGCCGAGAACCTGCGCGCGGTGCACACCAATCTCTACGACTACGCCGGAGCGGTCGACAAGGTGCGCCCGTCGCAGGTCGAGTACTCGACGGAATTCCAGTCCGATGTGTACGAGACCGAACACCCCGTCGTGCGGGTGCATCCCGAGACCGGCGAGCGTGCGCTGCTGCTCGGCCATTTCGTGAAGCAGTTCGTCGGGATTCCGTCCCGCGAGTCCGACCAGCTGTTCCGTCTGCTCCAGGATCGGGTCATCCGCTTGGAGAACACCACCCGCTGGAACTGGTCCGACGGCGACGTCGCGATCTGGGACAACCGTGCCACTCAGCACTACGCCATCGACGACTACAACGACCAGCCGCGTCGCCTCACCCGGATCACCCTCGCCGGTGACATCCCGGTCGGCGTCGACGGACAGGCCAGCACCGTGTTGAAGGGCAATGCCGAGGACTACTCGATCATCGAGGAAGTGGAGCTCCTCGCCAGCTGAACTATCGGTTCGCCGCCGGGCCCGCACGTGCCCGGCGTCACCGGGGGCCGCACTGCGATACTGCCTGTATGAGTATTCGGCCGTTGGACGGTGTTCGCGTCCTGGAACTCGGTAACTATGTTGCCGCTCCCACTGCCGGACGTATCCTCGGCGATTTCGGCGCCGAGGTGATCAAGGTGGAACGCCCCGGCACGGGCGACGAATTACGCAACTGGCGGTTGTACGGTGGCGACACCTCGATGCTGTATCGCACCGTCAACCGCAACAAGAAATCGATCGTGCTGGATCTGCGGACCGAGGCGGGGCGCGCGATCGTGCTCGATCTGGTGAAGCAGTGCGATGTGCTGCTGGAGAACTTCCGGCCCGGAATGCTCGAGAAGTGGGGGCTGGGGCCCGAGGCGCTCGAGGAAGCGAACCCGAAGCTGGTGATCACGCGGATCTCGGCATACGGCCAGACCGGGCCGATGGCCGCGCGACCGGGATTCGCCGCGGTCGCGGAGGCGGTCGGTGGCCTGCGTGAGCTGGTGGGGGATCCCGACCGGCCGCCGGTGCGCACCGGGGTGTCGATCGGTGATTCGATCGCGGGCATCTACGCGGCGTTCGGGACCGTGATGGCACTGTTCCAGCGCGAACGGGTCACGGGTGCGGTGCCGCAGGCGGAGCGGATCATCGATGTCGCGCTCAACGAGTCGATCCTGTCGGTGATGGAATCGTTGATCCCCGACCATCTCGCCTACGGCATCAACCGGGAGCGGGTCGGCGGCCGGATGGAAGGCATCGCGCCGTCGAACGCCTACCCGACCAGCGATGGTTACTCCATCATCATCGGTGGCAACGGCGATGCCATCTTCCAGCGGTACATGCAGGTGATCGGCCGGCCCGACCTGGCCGTCGACCCCGAGCTCGCCGACAACAACGGCCGCTGGCGCAACCGCGAGCGCCTCGACGCCTCGATCGCGGAATGGTCGAGCAAACACACGCGCGCGCAGGCGCTGAAACTGCTCGATGACGCGGCCATCCCGTGCGGCCCGATCTACACCGCCGCCGACATCGTGGCCGACGAGCAGTACCGCGCACGCAATATGATCCAGATGTTCCCCGTCGACGTGGGCGAGGCCGAACCCAAACAGGTGGGTTTCGGTGGCATCGTCCCGGTGATCGGGGACGCATCCCTGCCGATCCGCAATGTCGGCCCCGACCTCGGCGAGCACACCAGAGAGGTGCTCGGCGGGCTGCTCGGGATGAGTGAAGATCAGATCGACGCGCTGGAGGCACTGTGACGAGGCGAGTACACGGCAGGCGCCGCCCGCCGGTGCGCAACAAGTGGGAGCCGCGCGGCCCGGGTCATGTGCGTCCGACGGTCCACCCCACCCCGGCCAGCGTGGGCGACAAACCGTGCGGTGGCGTGATGTGCGTGCCCGCGCGGGAACCGGAGCAGCGGCGGTGACCGCACCGCTGCTGCGTGATGTGACGCTGCGCGACGGTTTGCAGCTCACCGGCAAGGTGCTGCCGGTGGAGCAGAAGATCGATGTGGTGCGCAGACTGCTCGCCGCGGGCGTGCCCGCGCTGGAGATCGGTTCGATGGCGCGGCCGGATCTGGTCGCGCCGATGGCCAACTCGCTCGAGCTGATCGCGGCGCTCACCCCGGACGAACTGGCGAAATGCTGGGTGTGGGTGGCGACCCCGCGCCATGTCGAGAAGGCCGCCGCAGCGGGCGCGCGCAATTTCCAGTACTGCTTCTCGGTGTCCGACGCGCACAACAGGGCCAATATCGGCCGCGATACCGAGACCTCGGTGGCGGCGATGCCCGCGGCGATCCGCCTCGCCCACGAGGCGGGCGGTGCGATCCAGCTGTGCCTGGCCACCACGTTCACCTGCCCGTTCGACGGTCCCGTCGATCCCGGCCGGGTGCTCGCCATCGCGAACGATCCGCGCACCGGCGGCGCCGCCGACATCGTCCTCGCCGATACCCTCGGCCAGGCCCACCCTGGTCAGGTGGGCGCCCTGGTCGCCGCCGTCCGCGACACCACCCCGCCGCGCCGCATCGTCTTCCACGGTCACGACACCTGGGGCATGGGCGTGGCCAACACGCTCGCGGCCGTCGCCGCGGGCGCGACCATGGTCGACGGTGCGCTGGGCGGCCTCGGCGGCTGCCCCTTCGCTCCGGGTGCCAGCGGCAATACCGCGTCCGAGGACATCCTCTTCGCGACCAGGCCCGACTGGTTCACCCCGGCCTCGCTGGCCGACCTCGTCGGGCTCACCGAAGAACTCCTCGCCGAGCTCGGCGAGCCCAACCGCTCCCGCGCGCTGGAAGGCGCGCGCTCGGAGGCCGACGCCTTCGAATGGGTCGTTCGCTGAGAGGTCGGTAAGACCTGCGGTATCGGGGGGATCCCGGATGGCGCGGTTCTCGGTGGGCAGCCAGACTGGACAGCATGACTTCGCACGCCTTGGGCACCGAGGCCGCCGATGCGGCGGCCGCTACCGATATCGCGGCCGCCGCGCTCGATCTGGTCAAGCTGTACGGATCGGGAGATACACAGGTCAAGGCCCTGGACGGGGTGTCGGCTGACTTCGCGAAGGGCGAATTCACCGCGATCATGGGCCCATCGGGTTCGGGCAAGTCGACGCTGATGCACTGCTTGGCCGGGCTCGACAGCGCCAGCGCAGGTCAGGTCCGCATCGGCGACACCGCGCTCACCGGCCTGTCAGACAAACAGATGACGGCACTGCGGCGCGACCGGATCGGTTTCGTCTTCCAGGCGTTCAACCTGGTCCCGACGCTCACCGCGCTGGAGAACAT
The DNA here is from genome assembly GCF_053608345.1 of Nocardia sp. NPDC055050. NCBI lineage: Bacteria > Bacillati > Actinomycetota > Actinomycetes > Mycobacteriales > Nocardiaceae > Nocardia > Nocardia sp. NPDC055050. The sequence continues at coordinate 76,653 of NZ_JBSGVG010000017.1, read as the reverse complement.
CACCCTCCCGCTCGATATCGCGGGTCGCAAGGCCGACCAGGAGTGGCTCGACACCGTGGTCAAGCGCCTCGGTCTCGGCGACCGCCTCGAGCACCGGCCGTCCGAACTGTCCGGCGGCCAGCAGCAGCGGGTGGCGTGTGCGCGTGCGCTGGTGGGCAAGCCGGAGATCATCTTCGGTGACGAGCCGACCGGCAACCTGGACTCGCATTCCTCGGGCGAGGTGCTCTCGATCCTGCGCGCCTCGGTCGACGAGTTCGGCCAGACCGTCGTGATCGTCACCCACGACCCGCGCGCGGCCGCCTATGCCGACCGCGTCGTGTTCCTCGCCGACGGTCGCATCGTCGACGAGCTGCGCGACCCGACCCAGGATTCGATCCTCGACCGGATGAAGGCGCTGGAAACCCGATGAGCAATCCCATGCGCAAGGTCGCCTTGCGTAACCTCGCCGCGCACAAGGTGCGTTTGGCATTGACTCTGCTGTCGGTGGTGCTCGGTACCGCCTTCATCTCCGGATCGTTCGTCTTCACCGACACTTTGCAGCGCACCTTCGACGGGATTTTCGAAGGCCAGGCTCAGGGCGTGGACGTGCGCGTGGGCCCCGCGGACCGCCAATCACTGGGCGTACCGACGAACATCGTCGACGCGCTGGCCAAGACTCCCGGTGTGGCCAGGGTCGCGCCCGCCGTGAACGGCCCGGTCGTGCTGCTCGAGCCCGACGGCAAGAAGGCCGTGCAGACCGGTGGCGCACCGAGTTTCGGCCTGTCCTACCTGCCGCCCGACAAGTCCGTCGAGGAACCCGAGAAGTTCCTGTCGGGCGCCGCGCCCACCCAGCCGAACGAGATCGCGCTCAATGCCGGTGGCGCCGAGAAGGCCGGGCTGAAGGTCGGCGACAAGACCAAGTTGCTGATTCCGTCCAAGGGTGACCCGTTCGAGGTGACGCTGTCGGGCATCTACGAGATGCCGGGCGCCGAGGGCGGCGGTGTGGTCGCGGTGATGTTCACCGAGCCCCAGGGCCGCAAGCTGTTCACCGACGGGTCGCACGTGGCCTACGCCGACATCGCCGCGGCGCCCGGTGTTTCGGCCGATGACCTGCGCGATCAGCTCGCCGCCGGCCTGCCCAACTACAAGGTGCAGAACTCCGACGAGGTCCGCGAGGACATGAAGAAGGAGATCTCCGAGGCGCTCACCTTCATCAACTACTTCCTGCTCGCCTTCGGCGCGATCGCGCTGATCGTCGGCACGTTCATCATCTACAACACCTTCTCGATGATCGTGGCCCAGCGGCTGCGCGAACTCGCGCTGCTGCGCGCGATCGGAGCGAGTCGTCAGCAGGTCGGGCGGTCGGTCGTCGCCGAGGCGATCGTGATCGGGCTGATCGGTAGCGCGCTCGGGCTGGCCGCGGGCATCGGGCTGGCGTACGGGTTGTCGGCGTTGCTCAACGCGTTCGATCTCGGACTGCCGACGGGGTCGCTGACCGTGTTGCCGCGTACCGCGATCGTCGCGCTGCTCGTCGGCCTGATCGTCACCGTGGCCAGCGCCTATGCGCCCGCTCGCCGGGCCGCGAAGGTGCCGCCGGTGGAGGCCATGCGGTCCGAGTTCGCCAGCGCGGGTGATTCGTTGCGGCTGCGCACGATCATCGGCGCGGTGATGGCCGTCGCCGGTGGCGTGCTCGTGTACGTGGGTGCGCAGGGCACCGGCAAGGGCTCCGCGGTGACCGTCGGTGTCGGCGCGCTCGGGCTGATTCTGGCGGTGCTGCTGGCGGCGCCGGCGTTGTCGCGGCCGATGGTGCTCGTGCTCGGGGTACTCACCAGGCCGTTCGGCGCGATCGGGCAGATGGCGCGCAACAACGCCACGCGTAACCCGCGGCGTACCGCCGCCACCGCGTTCGCGCTCACCCTCGGCCTGATGCTGGTCTCGGCGATCGGCATTCTCGGTGCTTCGGCGAAGACGAGTGTCGGTGTGCTCATCGACAAGGGTGTGAAGGCCGAGTACGTGCTCGCCGGTCCGCAGATGATCGGTGCGCCGATCGGTGCGGTCGACGCGGTGCGCACCGATGTTCCCGGCGTCAGCGATGTCACCGGGATCCGGATCGTCGCCTTCAAGGTCGGCGACGAGCAGATCGGCGCCACCTCACCGGATGGTCCGATCGACCCGGTGATGGACATCGACATGATCAGCGGCACCACCACGATCCCCGCCGGTGGCGCGCTCATCGACGAGACCGAGGCGACCGAGCGCGGGTGGAAGCTCGGCGACAAGGTCACCATCACCAGTCTCGACAAGAAGCAGATCGAGCTCACGATCGGCGGCATCTTCGCCGACTCGCCGCTGCTCGGGCCCATGGTGGTCGATCCCGGTATCTACGAGCAGTTGATGCCGCAGAGTCTGCGCACCAATGTCTTCGTGCTGGTCAAGGCCGCGCCGGGGGCCGATCTCACCGCGATGCGGGCGAACCTGGAGAAGGCCACCGAACCGTTCGTGGTGGTGCAGGTCCAGGACCACGAACAGTTCAAGGGCGCGCAGGGTCAGCAGATCAACACCCTGCTCGCCATCCTCTACGGGCTGCTCGCGCTGGCGGTGGTGATCGCGGTGCTAGGCATCATCAACACCCTGGCCCTGTCGGTGGTGGAGCGCAGGCGCGAGATCGGCATGCTGCGCGCGGTCGGCACCCAGCGTGCGCAGGTGCGTCGCACGATCTACCTGGAGTCCATGCTGATCGCCATCTTCGGCGCGATCGTCGGCCTGGTGCTCGGCATCGCGCTCGGGGTCGGATTCCTGCGCACCCTGCGCGATATGGGCATCGACCAGATCACCATTCCGTGGTCGCAGCTGGTGATCGTGCTGATCGCGTCCGGTGTGGTGGGTGTGCTCGCCGCGGTGTGGCCGGGTGTGCGGGCCGCGCGGACGCCGCCGTTGGCGGCTATCGCGGATCTGTAGGCGGCACAGGCACGTTCGACCCCCCACCGGAGTTCTCGGTGGGGGGTCGAACGGTGTCATGGGGCGCGGTACGCCGCTCGTGGTCGATCGACTGGGCAATATCTGACGGCCACTGGGGTCAGTGCGGAACTAGCCGGACGGGGGCCAGCCCGGGTAGCGGTTCCACCAGTGTTCGGGTGGTATCCCGTGGGAGTCACTCGGTGGTGTGAGGCCGAATTCGGTGCAGTAGCCAGTGGCCAGGAGATCGAGAATCGGGCGCGCATCGACCGCATTCGCCCAACCTCGCGGGAGTGCGGAACGGCCGTACCGGGCGCCGAGAAGACTTCCCGCGATCGAACCGGTGGCGTCGCTGTCGCCGGAGTGGTTGACCGACAACAGGAGTCCGGTGCGGACGATGTCGTGGGGCGAGCCGCCGAGTCCTTCGGCGGCGAGGGTGGCGAAGACGGCGATCGACAGGGCCTCAGGACCGATCCATCCCTGTCCGAGCGTCTCGACATCTTCCGGTGTGGGATAGCGCCTTTCGCGTTCGATCCGGGCGGCCAGCCGGTTGGCCGCGTTCAAGGCGGCCGAGGTCTCCTCGTGGTCGGAGTAGCCCGTCAGCTCGGTGCGGGCGCGCGAGAGGGCGGTGGCGGTGTCGGCGCCGCGCGAGAGCTGATAGATCAGGGCGGACAGGGTGCCCGCGGGCAGCCAACCGCTGGGATGACCATGGGTGAGCGCGGCCGCATCGCAACCCAATTCGAAGATGGTATCGGTCGCGGCTCCGGAACGGTCTGCGGCGTAACCGAATCCGCAGGGAGCCGCGCGCATCACCGCGCCGCTGCCCTTGGAATGGTTGATGGGCTGGTCGCGGGTGCCGAGCGGATTCATCGGTGCTTTCCGGGCGGCCGCGTGACGCAGCGCGGTGTAGACCGAATTCGCCACGCCACGTTGCTCGATCAGCTCGGGGTAGTCGCTGAGGGCGCTGTACAGCGCGAAGGGTTGCTCCGGCATTTCGGTGACCTGCCCGCGCAACCACACGAGCATGCCCTGCTGCAGCAGGCCCATCGTCGCTCCGCCGATGCCCTTGGCCCTGGCCCGCACCGACCCGCGGATCAGCGCTTCTACGGTGAAGGCCGTCAGCTGGGTCTCCTCGGAGATGCGAAGCGGGTCGACGTCGGTCAGCCCGGCGTGGCCGTACTCGTTCCGGATCTGTTGCAGCGAACGGGTTTCCACCGGAGCGCCGAGGGCGTCGCCGATCGCTCCACCGAGCAGACAGCCGTGTACGGCGTCGAGCCATACCGGTGCGGTGCTGGTGTCTCGCGCGTCCCTGCCGTAGGTCGAGGAAGCGCGTGTATCGATCCGGCCGCGGGGAGAACGGGGATTCGCGGCCGGGTTCGAGGTGAGGTCGGGTGGCGTTCCCGGCCGGGCGGACATTGCGGTGTCGAAGCCACGAACGTCGACCGAGACGCTGCTTTCCGGCTCGGACATGGTGTTGCGGACAACGGTCGGGTCATGTCGCCGACCGGCATTCGGGTGACTCGAGGATGTGCGCGACTCAGGCCTGGAACCGGCGCTCGGCGGCAGCGGTGTTCCGGTCGGGCGCACCTCGGGAGCAGAGGCGGTTCGCCGCGGCCCGGCGGTCGGGATGCGGCCGGACGCCGGCGGTGTGGGTGGGCGATGGCGCAGTGCCTCGGTGAGCGCGGTGGCGAACGCGGTGCAGGTGGGGAAGCGGTGGCTGGGGTCTTTGGCCATGGCCTTCGACAGGACGGTATCGACCGTGGTGGACAGGGTGGTGCGGCGGGTGCTGGCCGCGGGAGGCGGGGCGTTGAGGTGGCCGAGCATGACGGTGGCCGGGTTGGGGGCGTCGAAGGGGCCGGTGCCGGTGAGGAGGCGGAAAACCGTACAGGCCAGGGAGTATTGATCGCCGCGGCCGTCGAGTGGTGCGCTGCTGAGTTGTTCGGGCGAGGCGTAGGCGATGGTTGCGGTGAACTGGCCGGTGCGGGTGAGGCCGCCGGTGTCGTCGAGGAGTTTCGCGATGCCGAAGTCGGTCAGCACGACTCGTTCGTCGAAGCCCGCGCCGACACCCGCGGTGTGCGACAACAGGATGTTGGCGGGCTTCACGTCGCGGTGCAGAACGCCCTGGCGGTGGGCGTAGTCGAGCGCACTCGCGGTCTGGGTGACGATCTGGGCGATCCGCTCGCTCCCGAACTGCTGCACCGGCACCGCCGAGGCGTCGACACCGTCCACGAACTGCATGGCTATCCAGAGACGTTCCTCGTCGACGCCGCGGTCGTAGACGGTGATGATGTTCGGGTGGTCGAGCTGGGCCACCAGGTCGGCTTCGCGTTCGAATCTGGCGCGGATCTCGAAGTCGGCGAACAGGTCACGGTGCATCAGCTTCAACGCGGTCAGCCGCGGCAGCCTGCGGTCTCTTGCCGCGTACACCGCGCCCATGCCGCCACGCCCCAGCTCACGCTCGATGACGAAACCGGCGAACACCGCCCCGCGCCGCAACATCGCCTCACCCCGTCCAACGAACCCGATCGTTCGCAGCCTAGTTGGCGCGGGCTCGCAACGCTGCCGAGTCCCGCCACGTTCCCCGGGGCGCGATCACACCGCCGGGGCGTTGGTGTCGGCCCAGCGCGTGATGTCGCCGCGGTCCAGCGCGGTGGCGAGCAGGTCCGGGAACTTGTCGGGAGTGCAGGCGAAGGCGGGGATGCCGAGCGCTGCCAGTGCCGCGGCGTTGTCGTGGTCGTAGGCGGGCGCGCCCTCGTCGGAGAGCGCGAGCAGCACCACCACCTGGACACCCGCCTCTTTCATCGCATGGCAGCGGCGCAGCATCTCGTTGCGTACGCCGCCTTCGTAGAGGTCGGAGATGAGCACGAAGAGGCTGTCGGTGGGCCGGGTGATCAGCGTCTGCGAGTAGGCGATGGCGCGATTGATGTCGGTGCCACCGCCGAGCTGGGTGCCGAACAGGACGTCGACCGGGTCGCTGAGCTGATCGGTGAGATCGACGATCTCGGTGTCGAACACGACCAGCGAGGTCTTCAGCGACCGCATGGACGCGAGGACGGCGCCGAACACCGAGGCGTAGACGACGCTGGCCGCCATCGAGCCGGATTGGTCGATGGCCAGCACCACATCGCGCTGGATCGACTGCGACTTGCGGCCGTAGCCGACGAGCCGCTCGGGCACGATGGTGCGGTGTTCGGGCAGGTAGTTGGCGAGATTCTTGCGGATGGTCCGGTTGAAATCGATATCGCGCAGTTTCGGGCGATGAGTGCGGGCGGCACGGTTGATGGCGCCCGAGACCGCGGCCACGGTCTTGGCGGCGATGCGCTGCTCGATCTCGCGCACCACCTTCTCGACCACCATGCGCGCGGTGGCCTTGGTGGTTTCGGGCATCACCCGGTTGAGGCCGAGCAGTGTGCCCACCAGATGTACATCGGGCTCGACCGATTCCAGCAGCTCGGGCTCCAGCAACAGTTGGGTGAGGTTGAGCCGGTCCACGGCATCGCGCTGCATCACCTCGACCACGGTCGCGGGAAAGTAGGTGCGGATATCGCCGAGCCAGCGCGCGACTCGGGGCGCTGAACCACCCAGTCCACCAGACCTTTTCGTCGAACCGCCGGCTTCACCGGTGTTGTAGAGGGCGGACAGTGCCTGGTCCATCGCCTGATCGGCACCGGAGCTCAACCCGCCGAGCTGTTCTTCGGCGGCGGTTCCCAGCACGAGACGCCAACGGCGCGAATGGGTTTCGTCGGGTTCGGTCATCGGTGCTCCTGGTGGTCGAGCGGGATGCGGTGGCGAGTGGGTGTCGGGCGTCTGCGGAGGTGGGTCACCCAGCGGCCCCCAGGATCGCGGTCGCCGCGCGCAGCGCCAGTTGCCCGCGGATCGGATCGACCGCGGTGGGGCCGTAGGCGGTGGTCGGTGCTGAGCCGGTGTCTCGCAGGGCCTGGCTGATGGCCCGGCGTTCGCCGGATTCGAAGGAGCCGAAGGTGCGGCGCAGCAGCGGCAGGGTGGCGACGAACTGGTCTTCGTTGAGGTCGCGGAGCCATTCGTCGATGCGGCGCAACAGCTCTCGGTCGTGGACCAGGAGCAGACCGCGGCCGCCGAGGAAGCCGTCGATCCAGGCGGCCTTGGCGGCGGGGGTGTTGCCGACGGACAGTGCGGCGGCCAGCCGGCGGGCGGATTCGGCGTCGTCGATGCGTTCGGCGTCGCACAGAAGGCGCACCGCGCGGCCGCCGATCGCGCCGTGTACGTCGTCGCGATCGGCGATGCGGTGCAGGGTGGCCAGCCATTCGGTGGTGGCGTGCTCGTCGTCGCGGGTGCTGATCGCGGTGTGCGCGGCGTCGATCTGGGTGCGCAGGGCCTGGGCGGCATCGGTGTCGAGGCCGGTGACGGCGCCGGGCAGGCCCGCGCAGATCCGCACCAGCAGGCCGTCGGCGACGTGGGCCAGGGCCTTGGTGTCGGTGCCGCGAACATCGCCGTAGCGCAGGGTGCGGGTCAGGCCGGGGAGGGCGCCGAGCAGATGGGTGACATCGTGGTCGAGGGCGGCGGCGGCTTCGAGCCTGGTGATCAACCCTTCGGTGGCGCCGCCCAGGTCGGCGAGCAGGGCCATTTCCAGTGCGTCGGCGAGCGCGGTGACGGTGACGTCGTCGCGGCTCGCGGTGTCGAGGATCTTGGTCTCCGCGGCGGTGCGCAGGGTCGTGCCCCAGACCGCGGCCTCGACGATGCGGACCTCGAATTCGGGTTCCCAGCGCAGGGTCCACGTCTCACGGAAGGTGCCGGTGCTGCGGACCTCGCCGGTGGTCGGAGTGCCCCAGCCGACACCGAGCAGGCGCAGGCGGTGCAGCAGATGCGACCGCTCGACGTCGCGCTCTTTGCGCAGGTCGAGGTCGACATTTCGAGCGAGCGCCTCCTGCTTGAGCCGCAGGGTTTTACAGCGCGCCCGCAGGTTGGCCGCCAAGGGGACCGTCGGAGTGTCCTCGGGAACACCGCCGAGCGTCTCGCCGACGACCAGTTCGTCGACCACCAGTCGCAGCATGGTCTCGTCGCCACCGCACATCACCGACCGCACAGCCTCGGTGACCTCGGACAATCCCGGCAGCGGCCTGCCGCGCAACGCGGCGAGGGTGTCCGCCAGCCGCACCGCCTCGATGATGTGCGCACTCGACACCGGCAGATCGTGCGAGCGCAACACTCCGGCGACCTTGGTCAGCCAGCGCGCCACCGGCCGCTCGGTCTCGGTGAACAGGTGGTGATACCAGCCGGGCGAGGTGACGCCCGCCCCGTAGCCGGACCCGGCCGCCAACCGCGAATGCGTCCACGGCACCCAGGTCAACGCGGCCTTCGTCTTCGGCAAACCCTTGAGCAGTCGCATATCCGGTGCGGCGGGACCGAGCGGTTCGACCAACGCGGGCGCGTGCCAGGCACCACACACCACCGCCAACCGCTTCGCACCACCCTTGAGCACCTGCCGCATATGCGCCTCGCGGACCAGAGTGTGCTGGTCGACGATCAGCGGCGCCATCGCGGGGTCCGGTCGATTCGCGGCGGCCGGGAACTCGAATCCGTTCGCTGCCGAAGGCTTCTCCAGCAGCTCAGGAGCGTCGAGTGGCGAAAGTGCCACCGGGTCGGGGACTTCGGTGCCGGTCGGCGCCGTCGCGCCGAGCTGCGGTGGCGCGTCCGCTGTGGGTGGCGTGATCGCGGCGTGTCGGGCATCCTCACGCAGGGCGGTCATCGCCTCGGTGATGGCGTCGAAAGCCGCGCTGTCGGGCACGGATTCGACGACCGCGTCCCACCAGCGTTCGGCGTCGTCGTAGCCCGCGGCCGAGGCCAGGGCGGCCAGCGGGTCGGAGCCGCCGCCACGGGCATCGTCGTCGGCGGCGAGGACGTTCGTGGCGGGGAGGTCGCAGAAGCGGACCGGGACGGCGTGCTCGACGCCGTAGCGCATCGCCTGCCACTCGGGGGAGAACACGGCGAACGGCCAGAATGCGGCGCGGGCAGGCGAATCCGGGACGTAGGCGAGCAACGCGACCGGTGGGGCCATCGTGTCGGCGGCGACGAACCCGACGAGCGGATCAGCGTCGGCGGGGCCTTCGATGAGAATGGCGTCGGGCCGGAACTCCTCGAGCGCGTGGCGCAGCGAGCGTGCTGATCCGGGCCCGTGGTGACGGATGCCGAACACCCGCGTCACCGCCGCCGCGCCCGCACTCGAATTCGTGTCGGTCACCGAACCCGCACCGGCTTCGGCCTCGGTGGTGACCGCGCGCGTCTCGCCCGTATCCGAGTCGGAGCTCTCGCGGATTTCGGCACGGCTCGCCGGCTCGCCCGGTGTGGTGTCACCGGTGGCCGGGTGGGTCGCCTTGTTGCGTTGACTCATCGAAAACCCCATGTGTGGTGTGTGTTCCGTCCTCCCCTTCGGGCGGTTCTCAGCCGGCGATTTCGCGGCAGGCCCGGTAGAAGTCGGCCCAGTCGGGGCGTTCCCGGACCACGGCCTCGAGGTATTCGGTCCAGATCACGGTGTCGGCCACCGGGTCCTTGATCACCGAGCCGAGCACGGCGCCCGCGATGTCGGAGGCGCGCAGCACGCCGTCGCCGAAGTGGGCGGACAGGGCGAGGCCGTTGGTGATCACCGAGATCGCCTCGGCGGTGGACAGGGTGCCCGAGGGGGATTTGAGCTTGGTGCGGCCGTCGGCGGTGATGCCGGAGCGCAGTTCGCGGAAGACCCGCACCACGCGGCGGACTTCCTCGGCGGCGGCGGGAACGGTCGGCAATTCCAGTGCGGCGCCGAGCTGTTCGACGCGACGGCTGACGATGGCGACCTCGGAATCCTCGTCGGCGGGCAGCGGCAGCACCACGGTGTTGAAGCGGCGCCGCAGGGCCGAGGAGAGATCGTTGACGCCGCGGTCGCGATCGTTGGCGGTGGCGATGACGTTGAAACCCTTGGCCGCCTGTACTTCCCCACCGAGTTCGGGCACCGGCAGGGTCTTCTCGGACAGGATGGTGATCAGCGCGTCCTGCACATCGGAGGGGATGCGGGTGAGCTCCTCGATGCGTGCGATGGCGCCGGTGCGCATAGCGGTCATCACCGGTGACGCGACCAGAGCGGCGTCGCTCGGCCCCTCGGCGAGCAGGCGGGCGTAGTTCCAGCCGTAGCGGATCGCTTCTTCCGCCGTACCGGAGGTGCCCTGCACGAGCAGGGTCGACTCGCCGCTGATGGCGGCCGAAAGATGTTCGGAAACCCACGTTTTCGCGGTGCCGGGCACCCCGAGGAGCAGCAGGGCGCGGTCGGTGGCGAGGGTGGCGACCGCGACCTCCATCAGCCGGCGCGGGCCGACATATTTGGGTGTGATCACGGTGCCGTCGTCGAGGGTGCCGCCGAGAATGTAGGTGACCACGGCCCACGGCGACAGTTTCCAGGACGGCGGGCGCACGCGATCGTCGACGCGGTCCAGGGCGGCCAATTCGTCGGCGAAGGCCTGTTCGGCGTGGGGACGCAGCAGGGTGGTGGAGGGTTCGATGGTGGTCAACGCAGCTCCTCGAGCATGGTGGCACGATCGGTGAGATCGTGGGCGAGTCGGTGGAATGCCTGGTGCCAGGCGGGATCGTCGGTGGTGTCGGCGAGCGCGCTGACGCGCGTCGCGAGTTCGACAGGCAGGTGGACGCTCGCGGCCGTGAGCAGCGCCCGGTCGGTGTACACGCCCGCACTGGCGTGCGGCTGCCGCGCGGTGGTGCGGGCGCGCTCGCCGAGCAACCGCAGCACATGGTCGGCGACGGGTTGCGGCCACGGATGATCGAGGCCGGGGAGGATCGCGTGTAGTTCGTTGAGCTGGTGCGCGTCCAGGTCGAGCACGTGCTCGACCCGGTCGGCGGCATCGAGCAGCGTGAACAGTTCGCGACGCCGCAGCACCGCCTGCTCGGTCGGGGTCGCGTGGGCGAACAGCGCACGGGCCCACGCGGTGTCGTGCTGGGCGAGCGTGGCATCGACCCAGCCGTCCACGATCGCCTTGGCGTAGCGGGGCGGCAGCGACAGGGTCAACGCGGTGGTCGGGGTCTGCCCGCCGGGGGCCCGCACGATCGAGGACCATGCGGTGAGCGGAGTGGCGGCGATCGCCTGGTGCAGCGTCGTGATCGTCGAATCAGGGGTGTCCCAGCGCAATTTCGCTTGATCGGTCGCATCGGTGATGCCGTCGCGCCGGGCCTGCGTGTCGAGCTCCGCGGGTACCCGTACGTCTACCGTCCCGTCGTCCGCCACCCGGATCCACGACGCCACCAGCGCCGCCATCCGCCGCCCGAAAGCGGCATCCGGCAGCTTGTTCAACAGCGTCGTGGCGGTGCGCCGGACATCACCGCGCCGGTCGTCGAGGGCCCGCTCGAGCAGGGCTTCGTCGGCCGGACTCAGCCCCTCGGCGAGCAGCCCCAGCAGCTCCGCCTTCACCGGCCCCGACTCCTTCGGCCACGCAGCGGTCAACACGGTCAGCGCCGCGGCCGGATCGGCCCGGCGGGTACGCGCGAACCAGTCCTTTCGCTCGCCGGATGTGCCGAACAACCAGACATCGTGGACAGCGGGCGCGCCCGGCTCCGTACCGGAGCCCGAGTCGGCAGTGGTGCCGGAATCGGCATCGTGATCTGGGGACGTTGTCGGCCCGGCGCTCCGGGTCGTGCTCGCGTCCGTGTCGACCTGGATGTCGGCGACGCTCGCCGTCAGCTCCGGCCGGCTGTTGCGGGTTTTCCCCTCCGCCGACGATGTGGCAACGTCGGCAGGGAACTCGTCGACCAGTTTCGCCCATGCCGGGTTGCGCGCGGCGAGCCAGCGTCCGCGGCGGCCTGCCAGTCGCAGCAGTGGCGGACGCAGCGTGGTGTCGGAGGCCGCCGAGAGCGCCTGGACACACAGCACATCGGGCAGGCGGAAGTCGAATGGTGTTGCCGCAGTGAACCATTCGGTCAAGAACGGGGACTTGTCCGCGAGGAGGCGGCTGAGGCGGTCGGCGGCGGGGCGCGGCAGAAGCGGGCGCGGATCATCGACGGCGGGTTCGGGTTTCGCCGCGGTACGGGGGAGTTGTCCGCCGCGCAGATACAGATCTTGTAGCGCGGCGGTGTGGAGCAGCCGGGTGGCCGGTTCGCCCGCGTGCTGCGGAACGGCGGCGGCGACTGCGGAGTCGAGGTGGACACCGTCGGCGCTGCGCCGGGCGGTACCGAGCAGCGCCACCGAGACGAGTTCGGCCAGCGCGGGGGTCGGGGTGGTTTCGGTGGGGAATTCGTTTTCCAGGTCGCTCACCTCGCCTGCACACAACACCGAGATCGGGTCGAAGCCGTCGGCTCGCCACTCGCCGCACACCGTCACCGGGTGACCGCCCGCGACCGCGACCAGCCGCCACGGGCGCGCGCCCGCGGCCAGCGGTAGCGCGGTGCCGTCGGATGCGACGAGCTGCCATCCGGTCTCGTCGAGCACCGGCACGACATCGGTGAGCAGCGCGGGCCAGGAACGCAGCCACGGATCCGCACTCAACGCACCCGCGTAGGCGTCGAGCGCGTCGTCGATCGTGGCGCCGCCGACCGAGGGGACGGTGGTGAAGGGTTCGGGTGCGCCGTGGCGGGTGCCCCACTGCGCGCGCAGGGACACCGCGCCGGGGTAATAGTGCAGTTCGGCGTCCACCTCGTTGCCGGGTGCGGGCACCTCGCCGGTGAAATTCGGGGTGGCGAAGGAATGTTCGATGAGTAGGGCCCACCGTCCGCTACCGCGACCGCGCAGCCAGGTGCGGCGCGTGTGCAGTCGCTCCTCCTCGCTCGCCCGCATGCCGAGCACCAGCCAGCGATCCCGCACCGCGGGCTCGTTCAGCACCGACTCGGCCGACGTCGGGTAGCCGATATGGGTGCGGATCCCCGCCCGCAGCGGTTCGGGGAGGGCGTCGAGCCTGCGATGGGCCAGCACCAGCAGGTGCAGGCGGGCGTACTCGCGCAACAGCAGTTCGGGCCAGTGTTCGGTGGTGACGACCGCGGTGGGCAGCCTGCGCAGGGCCTCGGCGATGCGGGGCGCCTGGGCATCGACCATCCGGGCCGCGATCGCCTCGTACGCGGCGTACGAACGGTCGGTCTGGGCCAGCCCGGTTCGGATCTGGTCGGTGAGCCAGACCTCCAGTTCGGTGAGCCCGGCGGATACCCGCGCCCGTCGCTGCTCGACGGTGGCCTGCGACGGCGTGCTCGCGGCCTTGGCCTTCGCCGGCGCGGCGGCCTTCGCGGCCCGCCCGGCCAGCCACTCGGCCGCGAAGTCGGCGGGTGCCTGCTGGACGGGGGTCTGGCCACTCGACCACGTGAGCAACAGCGACAGCGTGTGCTTACACGGGAACTTGCGGCTGGGGCACGAGCACTTGTACGCGGGCCCGTCCAGGTCGACGATCGCCTGATACGGCTTGGCGCCGCTGCCCTGACACAGCCCCCACACCGCATTGCCCGCGGTGCCGGTCTCGCGCCAGCGACCGGCCAGCTTGCGTGCGGCAGCCAGTGAGCTCGCATCGGGCGCGAGCGCGCGGACCTGGTCCTCGGTCCACGGTGTGCGTTGCTCGGTCATCGGTTCCCCCGTTCTCGTGTTCGCCGAATATCTACCGCAACCCACCGACAACTGGCGGACCCGGCGGCGTAACGCTCGGAAAACACTGGTGCCGCGGCAAATTCGTGCTCCAGCTCTTGCCCTGGGTGGCGATCTCTGGCATTCTGACCTGTTCGGCACCGCCCGGACCGCCCGCGCTGCTCGACGCAGCGTAACGCGGGTGTGAACACCTCATCGAGCTGCCCGCCGGGGTGGGCGAGGGGTGGACATCGAGGGCCCGCCGTGGCGCCGCGATGGCCATTCCACTCCCGCGGGCAGATTCGCTGAGGGCCCTGCGCATCCCCTGGGCGAACATCCGGCGATCGGGTAGCGTTTCAACCAGGATCGCCGCGTTGCGCGCCGACGCGAAGGGGGATGTCGCAAGTGTGCTCGGATCGGATCGCCGAGGTGGTCGCGCGCGAGCTCGCCGCCGACCCGGCAGTGGAGGAACGGGTCGCCGATTGCGTGCTCGCCGCGCTCACAGCTGTCGACGGTGACTCGGCCGCAACGGATTCCGGTGATACCGGGGTCTTTCTGCGGTCGATCACCGTGCAGGGTTTCCGGGGAATCGGTCCCGCGGCGACGCTGCGGTTGAATCCGGGGCCCGGCCTGACCCTGGTGGTCGGTCGCAACGGCAGCGGGAAATCGAGTTTCGCCGAGGCCGCGGAATTCGCGTTGACCGGCGGGAATCGCCGCTGGGACGGTCGCTCGACCACCTGGCGCGAGGGATGGCGCAACCTGCACGAACCCGAGACCGCCCGGATCGACGTCGAGCTGCTCACGGCGGGCGACGACCCCGCACTCTCGGTCGCGACCAGCTGGGACCCGAGTGCGGACCTGGCCGACGCGCGGTGGACCGAGCGGCGTGGATCCGAACCGGCGGCCTCGGTCGACCCGCACGGACGGCGCAGGCGACTCGATCTGTACCGGCCGTTCCTGTCCTACAGCGAGCTCGGCGCGCTCGTCGACGGGAAGCCGAGCGACCTGTTCGACGCGCTGCATCGCCTGCTCGGCCTGGACGAGCTGGCCGCCGCGGCCGAACAGATCCGATTGCGCAAGCTGGAACTCGAACGCGCCGTGAAGGATTCGCGCCAGTCCCGCGCCGACCTGCTGGTCGAGCTGGCCGAGGCCGATGACGAACGGGCCCGTGCCGTGGCCGACCTGCTGCGCACGCCGGACCCCGATCTCGACGCGGTGGCGGGCGCGGTGGCCGGTTCGGTCCTCGGCATCGACGGGCCGGAGGGTTTGCGCGCGATCCTGCGTCTGTCGTTGCCCGATGTCGCGCGGGTTGCCGCCACGACCGATCGACTCGCCGAAGCGGCCCGGAATGTGGCGCGCCACGAGACCGTCGATACCGAAGCCGATCTGCGAGTGCTCGAATTGCTCACGCGGGCGCGCGCACACGTCTCGACGGCAGGTTCGTGCCCCTGCCCGGTCTGTGGACGCGACGAACTCGACGCCGACTGGCTCGCCGCCGCCGATACCGAAATCGCCTACCGCACTCGGGAACTCGCGGCCCTACAGGCGGCCACGGCGGAATTCGACACGGCTCTGACAGCGGCCCGCAACCTCCCCGCAGACCTGCCGATCGAGTTCGGTTCGGCAATCGCGGTCGGTGTCGGCGCAGTGAGTCTCTCGGGGCCGGCGTTCGATCCGGCGGGTCGCCGGGCGGATGCGCCGGCGCCGTACGCCACGTCGGACTCGTTGCGTAAACAGCGCGACATCGTCGGACAGCTCTGGTCGGAGTGGGCCGCGCTCGCGACGGCCGACTACGAAGGCCGGCTCCCGGACCGGCTGCGCACGATTCACGCCGACCTCACCGCGGAACTCGCTGCACTGCAACGGTATACGCGCACCGAACTGGACCGGCTGGACGCGGTGTGGTCGCCGTTGGTCCCGCGCGTTCTCGCGTGGCTCGACCCCGCCCGCGCCGTCGCCGACCACGCGAGCGAGCTGCGGGTGGTGAAGAAGGCGGCCGAGTGGCTCAAGGCGGCGACGGCGACGATCCGCGAGGAGCGGATGCGGCCGCTGGAGACCACGGCACGGTGGGTGTGGAGCACCCTGCGGCAGCAGAGCAATGTCGAGCTCGGGGCGATTCGGTTGCAGGGCAGCGCGGGCACAGCGCGGCGGGTGCTGCTCGATGTGACCGTCGACGAGGTGGACGGCGCGGCGCTCGGCGTGATGAGCCAGGGGGAGCTGCACGCGCTCGGACTGTCGCTGTTCCTGCCGCGAGCCACGGTGGCGCACAGCCCTTTCCGGTTCGTGATGATCGACGACCCGGTGCAGGCGATGGATCCCGCGAAGGTGGACGGGCTGGCCAGGGTGCTCGCCGAGGTGGCGGCCTCGCGGCAGGTGGTGGTGTTCACCCATGACGAGCGCCTCGCCGAGGCGGTGCGCCGCATGCAGCTCGACGCGACAGTGCTCGAGGTGCAGCGTCGCGAGCGGTCGATCGTCGAGGTCAGGGTGACCGGCGACCCGGTCCGCCGCTATCTCGACGATGCCCGATCCCTGCTGCGCACACCGCAACTCCCCCCGGCGATCGCCGATGAGCTCGTCGCTACCTGCTGCCGTTCGGCGATCGAAGCGGCCGGGCTGGCGAAAGCCCGCCAGGAACTCCTGGCGGTGGGCCTCGAGCACGGGGAAGTGGAGCGGCGCGTGCGCAACGCGCACACCACCCGTGCCATGATCACCCTCGCCATCATGGGTGTCGGCGCCCGCGTGGACGACCTGAACAAGCACCTGAGCGCGGTCGGCGGACGCTGGCTCGTCGGCGTCCTTCGCGATGCGACCGCGGGAGCGCACGTGCCGATCGATCGTCCGATGCGCGAGTTGATCAGTGACACGGAACGATTCATCACCTGGCTGCGGGCGCACGAGCCGGCGGCGGTGCGCCCATGAGTGGGCTCGCCGGAGACTCCGGTAGGCGTCTTCGCGGCCGACGAGAGGTGATGGCCGCGCGCTCCCGTGCCGGTACGGTGGGGTCGTGAATCGTCGCGGCAGGCCGGCTCGCGCGAAGTTCAGCCCACGGCCCTCGGTGGCGCAGCGGCTGGAAGCCGCCGAGAACCTGTTGGACGGGTCGGTATCGGACGCCGGCGGGGTGTGGTCGCGGGCGGTGGCCTGGATCCTGCGGTTGGCGCTCGAGCAGGCGGTGGACCAGCTGTGGGCGCAGGTGGCGCCGGAGCTGATGCGGTGTCCGATGCGGGCGCAGCTGCTCGCGTTGCGGGTGTACGCGGGGCCGGAGACCGCCGGTCAGGTCGGTGCGTTGTGGGCGGCGCTGTCGCGGGCGGCGCATCATCTCGACTACGAGATGGCGCCCAGTGTCACCGATCTGCGGCGTTGGCGGGATCAGACCGCGGAGCTGGCGCGGGCGTTGGAGCTCGCGCCCCTCGCGCACCAGCCGTTCGGGTGACCAGCGCCCAGCGGACCGAGCGGACCTGTGCGTGGCGTGGGGGTTGGGTCCGGCAGGATGACGGTATGGGTGAAGTGAGAGCGTGTCCGTGTCGTCGAGGTGAGTCGTTCGATGCCTGCTGTGGACCGATTCTGGCCGGGGAGAAGGCCGCGCCGACCGCGGAGACGCTGATGCGTTCGCGCTACACCGCCTACGTCGTCGGCGATGTGGACTACCTGCTGCGCTCGTGGCACCCCAGTACCCGCCCGGCCGAGCTCGACCTCGATCCGGACCAGCGATGGCTGTTCCTCGAAATCGTGGGCACGCAGCGTGGCGGGCCGTTCGACGACAACGGCACCGTGGAGTTCATCGCCCACTACACACTCGACGGCGCGCGGGACACGATGCACGAGCTGAGTACCTTCGTGCGGGTCGACAGGGCCTGGGTCTACCTCGACGGGACATTCCAGGCCTGATCAGGGGATACTGCTCGGGTGTCCCGTATCGCGATCGAATACTGCACCCAATGCCGCTGGCTGCTGCGCGCGAGCTGGATGGCGCAGGAACTGCTCACCACGTTCGCCACCGAACTCGGTGAGGTGGCGCTCGTGCCCGGTCAGGGCGGCATCTTCCGCATCACCCTCGACGGCGAACAACTCTGGGAACGCAAGGCGGACGGCGGTTTTCCCGATATCGCCGTCCTCAAGCAGCGCGTGCGCGACCGGATCGCACCCGATCGCGACCTCGGCCACGTCGACCGCCGCGACTGACGGCCGGCCAACCGGCGGGGTCAGCAGCAGCCGCCGCCACCGCAGCAGCCCCCACCCGCCGGACGTGGCGCGGGCGCGGGGGCGGGCGCCGAGCCGCGTCCCACCGCCGCGAAGGTGGTGAGCAGTTTGACGGTGTCGTCGTGGCCGACCGGGCACGTGGCCGGATCCGAGGACTGCGCCATCGGCCGGTTGACGTCGAACGTGTCGCCACAGGAGCGACACCGGAAGCTGTAGTTCGGCATCGGCCCAGTGTAAGGCCGATGCTTGCGATCACGCTGCGCTGAACGCTTCGTCGTGGCCGCTGCGCTCCGTACCGTGAGCGAACAGCGGTGATGGCGAGGTGGCGCATGGCGAACAGTAGCGCGGGGGCGGTATTGCGGGCGGTGCTCGACCTCGGGTCGGCACCGCGCAGCGTGGTGGCCAGACACGCCGGGGTTTCCCCGGCCACGGTCACCTGGCAGAGCCGGGCGCTGGTCGAGGCGGGACTGCTCGTCGAACTGCCGGAGTCACCCGGGCCGGGTGGCGTGGGCAGGCCACACAGTCCGATCGCGCTGGACGCGGGCGGCAATGTGGTGATCGCGGTGCACATCGCGGCGGTGCAGATCACCGTCGCGGTGGTCGACATCGCCGGTGCGGTGCTGCACAGCGAGCAGGTGCCCCATCGCACCCATGCCCCGTACGACATCCTCGACGCCGTGCTGGAGCGAGTGCGCGCGGTCGGGGCCGCCCTTGCCGACCAGGTGCGGATCCGCGGGCTCGGGGTGGCGATCGGCGGCCGTGTCGACACCGCCACCGGTTCGGTCGTCGAACACTCCTATCTGCGCTGGCGTGATGTGCCGGTGCGCGAATACCTGAGTGCCCGAACGGGTTTACCGGTCAGTGTGGACAGCCATACCCGCGCGACGGTGCACGCCGAGCAGCTCTACGGACGCCTGCGTGGCTCGGCGAGCTCGATCGTGCTGTTCGTCGGCAATGTCATCGACGCCGCCATCGCCGTGCACGGCCGCGTCCACTGCGGGCCACATTTCGGGGCGGGCTCGATCGCCCGATTGCTCGGCACGACCGACAGATTCGCGCTCGAGGCTCTGGGTGACCACGCGTTGCTGGCGCGTGCCGAAGCGGCCGGCCGGTACGACGGCTTCCCCGAACTGGTGGCGGCGGCCGCGGCGGGTGGCCCGGAACGCGAGTACTTCGTCGAGCGCGCCACGGTGATGGGCGAGGTCGCCGCGGCACTGATCGATCTGATCGACCCGGAAGCGCTGGTGCTGATCGACCGTGGCCTGATCACGGTTCCCGGCGTCCGCGAAGCCTACGACGACGCGGTGCGCGCCCACTCGACCATCGGCGCCGACCCGTCCGAGGTGATCTTCGCGTCGACGTTCCCCGGTCAGGTGCTGGTGATGGCGGCGGCCGGAGTGGTGTTGCAGGAGTTGTTCAGTGATCCCCTGAGCACGGTTGTCGCGCAGGCAGTTTGATTCGTGGTTATTTTAAGACAGTCGAATATTGACCGGAAGCGGCGTCACCCGCGACAGTTGACACTATGAACAAAATGCAGTCCGGCGTCGCCCGGGTTACGTCGGATGTGCTGTGTTGTCGCGGTTCGAATTCCGTCGCCGACAATTCTTCCATCAAATTCGGGAAATCACCTTGCGTAAAAATATTCGACGAATAGCACTTCTCGCCGCGGCGGCTTCGCTGCTCGCGGTCTCCTGCGCCACCGGCGACGAGGGCGGCGTCGCGCTGACGAATCCACTGCCCACCCAGGTCCCCGCCGGGGTCTCGCTCGCGGTCGCGGCCAATACCGCCAAAGTGGCGCTGACCGCGTCGGGAGAACTGAACAAGCTCGGGTTCACGGTGTCGTCGTGGCCCGCCGTGCAGGCCGGCCCCGATGTCATCCAGGCTTTCCGCGGTGGCTCGGTCGACCTGGCCACCAACGCGGGCATTCCGCCGATCCACGCGCACGCCAGCGGGCTCGACGCGAAGATCGTCGGTGTCAAGGTGCGCACGACCCCGCTGTACAAGCTGGCCACCGCCCCCGGATCGACCTTTACCAACCTCGATGGGCTGCGCGGGAAGAAGATCGGCTTCTCGCCGGGCCAGGCGCAGGGGTTGGTGGTGTTGCGCACGCTGAAGGCGGCGGGCATCCGCACCGACGAGGTGCAGCTCGTGGAGCTGCCGAGCACGAAGTTCCTCACTGCCCTGCAGGCCAAGGAAATCGATGTCGCCCCGTTCGGCGAACCGACTCTGACCAAATACCTCGACAAGTACCGCGTCGACGGCGCCACCGCGATCGACACTCCCGCCGTCGACGCGCTGACCGTGCTGTGGGCGCCGACCTCGGTGCTGCGTGACGACAGCAAAGCCGCTGCCGTCGCCGAATTCGTGAAATTCTGGGCACGCGGCGAAGTCTGGGCCTGGGAGCATCCCACGGAATGGATCGACGCGTACTACGTCAAAGATCAGTCGGTTTCGGCCGAGGACGGCAAACGCATTGTCGCCACGACGGAAAAGCCGTATTTCCCGGAGAATTGGAACGAGGCGATCACCTGGGAACAGGAGACGATCGATCTGGTGACCAAAGCCGGTTTCTTCGGTAATTCCTTCCCCGCCGGCGAACTGTTCGACCGCCGATTCGAGAAGATCGCGTTCGACGCGGTGCCGGCGCCGTATCGCACCAAGGGGCAGCAATGACCATCGCCCTGTCTCGCACCGCGATTCCGGTTTCCGCACCGTCCGGTGACGGATTCGTCGAGCGGCGCACGCTGCGCCGGCTCGGACTGCGCAAGGCCTTCCCCGCCGCCCGCCTGCTCGGTGTGGTCCTGGTGGTCGCGGCCTGGGCCGCGGGTTCACTGCTCGAACTGATCGACCCGCGCAAACTGTCAGCGCCGTGGACTGTCCTGGCGACCGGCTGGGAGTTGCTGGTCGACGGGCCACTGCTGGCCAACCTGGGGGTGTCGCTGCAACGGGTGCTGATCGGCATGGTCCTCGGCGTGCTCATCGGCACCACGCTCGCCGTGATCGCGGGACTTTCCCGGTGGGGTGAATCGCTCATCGACGGCCCGGTCCAGATCAAGCGGGCGATTCCCACCCTCGGCCTGATTCCGCTGATGATCCTGTGGCTCGGTATCGGCGAGGAATTCAAGCTCGTGCTCATCACCCTGGGCGTGGTCGTGCACATGTACATCCAGACCCACGCCTCACTCACCACGATCGACCAGAAGCTGGTGGAACTGTCGGAGGTGCAGGGCGTTTCACGCGCGGAGTTCATTCGCAGCGTGGTGCTGCCCGGATCGCTGCCCGGCTTCTTCCTCGGTCTGCGGATGTCGGTCACCAGTGCTTGGCTGGTGCTGATCGTGGTCGAGACGGTCAACGCCATCGACGGTCTCGGCAAGATGATGTCGAACGCGCAGAACTACGGGCAGGCCGATGTGATCCTGGTCGGCTTGGTCGTCTACGCCGTCTTCGGCCTGGCCTCGGATTCGGCGATCCGCCTGGTGGAACGGAGGGTGCTGTCGTGGCGACGCACTATCGCGGGGTGAGCGAGCCGAAGGTCGCGGGTGTCGAAGTGCGCTCGCTGACGCGAAGATTCGGCGATCGCACGGTGCTCGACTCGATCGACCTGACCATCGCGCCCGGTCAGTTCGTCGCCTTGCTCGGACGCAGCGGCTCCGGCAAGAGCACGTTGCTGCGGGCGCTCGCCGGGCTGGACTACGACGTCGACGGCGGCGGCACACTGCGCATCCCGGCGAAGACCTCGGTGGTGTTCCAGGATTCACGGCTGCTGCCCTGGCAGCGGGTGCTGCCGAACGTGCTCTACGGGCAGCCGCGCACGCGCCGCGCCGCCGGCGAGCAGGTCCTGGCCGAGGTCGGCCTGGCCGGTCGGGAACGCGCCTGGCCCAGAGAGCTCTCCGGTGGTGAGCAGCAACGAGTGTCGCTGGCCCGCTCCTTGGTCGGCGAACCGGATCTGCTGCTGGCCGACGAACCCTTCGGCGCGCTCGACGCGCTCACCCGGATCAAGATGCACGCTCTGCTGCGCGACCTGATCAGCCGGCATCGTCCGACCGTGCTGCTGGTCACCCACGATGTCGACGAGGCTGTCGCGCTGGCCGACCGGGTGATCGTGCTCGACGACGGAAAGCTCGCGGTGGACATTCCGGTCGACCTGCCCGGCGAGCGTGATCCGAGCCAGCCCGCGTTCCAGCGCATCCGCCGCACTCTGCTCACCGCACTCGGGCTTGCCGAGACCGCGGCCTGAAAGGCACCCATCATGTCGAAGAAACTGCACCTCAACGCTTTCCTGATGTCGGTCGGTCACCACGAGGCGGCCTGGCGGCTGCCGGAGAGCGATCCCCACGCGCACACCGACATCAACTACTACGTCCGGCTCGCCCAGACCGCCGAGCGCGGCAAGCTCGACTCGATCTTCTTCGCCGACAGCCCGGTACTGATGGGCGACCCCGGTCGTCGGCCGAGCGGCAAGCTGGAGCCGACCGTCATCCTGACCGCGGTCGCCGTGCAGACCAGCCGGATCGGCCTCATCGCCACGGCCTCCACCAGCTACAACGACCCCTACAACCTCGCCCGCCGGTTCGCCTCCGTGGACTGGGCGAGCAACGGCAGGGCAGGCTGGAACATCGTCACCACCGCCGGTGCCGACGCGGCCCGCAACTTCGGTCTCGACGACACCCCCGACCATCGGCTGCGCTACGAGAAGGCCGCCGAATTCGTCGACGTGGCAACGAAACTGTGGGACAGCTGGGACGACGACGCCATCCTGGCCGACAAGGAACTCGGCATCCACACCGATGCCTCGAAGGTGCGCAAGATCCTGCACCACGGCGAGCACTTCCGAGTGGACGGCCCGCTGAACCTGCCGCGTTCCCCGCAGGGATATCCGCTGCTGGTGCAGGCGGGATCATCGGAGGACGGCAAGGAGTTCGCCGCCCGCTACGCCGAAGCCGTGTTCACCGCGCAGCAGACGCTCGACGATGCCAAGGCCTTCTACACCGACCTCAAGGCCCGCACCGTCGCCGCGGGCCGCGACCCGGAGAGCATCAAGATCCTGCCCGGCATCGTCCCGATCATCGGCGACACCGAGGAGCAGGCCCGCGCACTCGACGAGGAACTGGCGCGGCTGATCTCGCCCGAATACGCGCGCAAGCAACTCGCCGAGCGGTTCAAGCTGCCCGTCGACGAGCTCGACCTCGACAGTGAGCTCCCCGAGGAGCTGCCCACCGAGGACGACATCGAGGGCGCCAAGAGCCGCTTCACCCTGATCGTGAATCTGGCTCGGCGCGAACGGCTCACGGTGCGCGAGCTGATCGCCCGGCTCGGTGGCGGACGCGGGCACCGCACCTTCGCGGGCACCGCGGTCCAGGTGGCCGACGCCATCGAGGACTGGTTCCGCCAGGGCGCCGCCGACGGCTTCAACATCATGCCCGCGGTACTGCCCTCGGGGCTCGAGCGCTTCGTCGACGAGGTGGTCCCGATCCTGCAGGAGCGCGGCCTGTTCCGCACCGAGTACACCGAGACCACGTTGCGCGGCCACTACGGTCTCGCGCGACCGGCGAACCAGTTCGACGACGCGGACGCGCTCGTGGCCGCCCGATGAGATCGGACTGGATCCGGTACCTGACCCGTCGCTGTCTCGAGCACCGGCGGCTGGTGATCGTCAGCTACACCGGTGCGCTGGCGGCGGCGCTGCTCACCGCGGCGCTGCCGCTGGTGGTGCGGCATGTGGTCGACACGCTCAGTGCCACCGCGGCGTCGGTGACGCCGTGGGTGGTGCTGTTGCTGGTGATCGGGGTGGCCAGGTTCGCGTCGTCGTACGCGCGCCGGGTGGCCTCCTCCGAGCTGTCGCTGGGGGTGCAACACGACCTGCGCCGCGACCTGTTCGCCGCGTTGCTGCGGCTCAACGGGCGCGAGCAGGCACAGTTGCGCACCGGGCAGGTGGTGAGCAGGGCGATCACCGATGTCACGTTGATCCAGATGTTCCTGCAGCTCATCCCGATGATCGCGGGCAATGTGGCGCTGCTGCTGGCGGTGCTGGTGCTGATGGCCGTGATGTCGCCTGCGCTCACCGTGATCGCGCTGGTCGTGCTGCCGGGGCTGTGGATCGTCACCCGGCGCAGCCAGCGTCAACTGTTCCCCGCGAACTGGGACGCGCAGGCGCGAGCCGCCGAAGTGGCGATGCAGGTCGAGGCCGCCGTGGCCGGTGTGCGGGTGGTGAAGGGTTTCGGGCAGGAGCAATACGAGCTGGATCAGCTGGGCGCGCGTGCGCGGGTGCTGTACCGGTCGCGGTTGCGGGTCGCCCGGATCACCAGCCGGTTCACCCCCGTCGTGCAGGCGGTGCCCGCGGCGGGGCAGGCGCTGATCCTGATCGTCGGCGGGTTGCTCGCGCTGCGCCAATCCATCACGCTCGGCACGTTTCTCGCGTTCATGACCTATCTGGGCGCTTTCGTGGGGCCGGTGCGGCAGTTCTCGATGCTGCTGACCGTGAGCCAGCAGGGCAAGGCGTCCCTCGACCGGGTGCGCGAGGTGATCGAAGCGCCGGACGACGCGGGCGCGGCGCCCGGCGCGACGGGGACGCCGGTCGCCGTCTCGAGCGGACTCGGCGCCACCGAGCCGCCGTTGATCGAATTCGACGCGGTCACTTTCGGTTTCGACGACACGATGATCCTGGACGGCGTCGACCTGCGGATCGGCTCGGGCGAGACCGTCGCCGTCGCGGGTGGTGCGGGCAGTGGCAAGTCGATCCTGGTGTCGTTGCTGCCCGCCCTGCTCGAGCCCGATTCCGGCGCGGTGCGTTTCGACGGGATCGACCTGCGAATGCTGCCCGACCCACGCGCGCAGGTGGCGATGGTCTTCGAGGACACGCACCTGATGGCCGATTCGATCCGGGCCAACGTCGCCTACGGCAGACCCGACGCGAGCGACGAACAGGTCTGGCACGCGCTGTATCTGGCCGCGGCCGACGAATTCGTCACCGCCCTGCCGCAGGGCATCGACACCACCATCGGTGAACGCGGACAACGGCTCTCGGGTGGTCAGCGCCAGCGCATCGCGCTCGCCCGGGCCCTGCTCACCGAGGCGCCGGTCCTGGTGCTCGACGACGCCACCTCCGCCATCGACGCCCAGGTGGAGGAACAGATCTACCGGCGAATCGGCGCCGAGCTGCGCAAGCGTACGACCATCGTCGTCGCGCACCGGGTCTCGACCCTGGCGCTCGCCGATCGGGTCGCGGTTCTCGACGGCGGTCGCGTCGCCGAACTGGGTACACTGCGCGAACTGCAGCAGTCCGGTGAGCTGTTCCGGGCACTGTTCACGCCGCCGGAAGTCGTCGGCATCGGCGTCGATCCGCATCGCGACAGCACGCGGGTCGCCACCGAAGAGCTCTGGGTGGCACCGGAAGTCGACTCCGACGACGACCGCACGATGGAACACCTGGCCAAGGCGTTCGCGCGGCGCTCGGCCGGCGCGCCCGCGGGTCCCGGCGGTGGCGCGGGCGGGGGCATGATGGCGAGCGCGCCACCCAGCGGCGATATCGTCGCCCTGCTCGACCGGCTGCCGCCGGTGTCCGGCGAACCCGAGGTCGACCCGTCGTTCTCCCACACCCCGGACACCGCGTTCTCCCTGCCGCGACTGCTTCGCCCGTTCACCTGGCCGCTGCTCGCCGGACTCGGTCTGGTCGGACTCGACGCCATCGCCCAGGTGCTGATCCCGTTCCTGGTGCGCTACGGCATCGATCACGGCGTCCTGGCCGGTGCGCGCGACGTGGTGATCGGCGCGGCCGCGCTGGCGATCGTGGTCGTGGTGGTGGACTGGGCGATCAGCGTCGCCCAGGTGCGCGTCACCGGGCGGGTCGGGGAGCGGCTGCTCTACGGTCTGAGGCTCAAGACCTTCGCCCACCTGCAACGGCTCGGCCTGCAGTATTACGAGCGCGAGCTCGGTGGCCGGATCATGACCAGGATGACCACCGACGTGGACGGGCTGTCGGCGTTTCTGCAGACCGGCCTGGCCACCGCGCTCACCAGCACGGTCACCATCGCGGGCGTGGTCGCCGCACTCCTGGTGATCGACGCCGAGCTGGCCGTGGTGGTCCTCGTGTTGCTGCCGGTGCTCGGTGTGGCGACCGTGGCCTTCCGGCGCGCGTCGATTCCCGCGTACAACCTGGCCAGGGAGCGGGTCAGCGCCGTCAACGCGTATCTGCAGGAGAACGTCGACAACATCACCGTCACCCAGGCGTTCCGCCGGGAGTCGGTGAACCAGAACGAGTTCGAGCGCCGGTCGTGGGCCTATCGCGACGCGCGGCTGCGTTCGCAGGTGCTGATGGCGGTGTTCTTCCCGTGCATCGAGCTGATGTCGGTGATCGCCACGGCCGCGGTGCTCGCGGTGGGCGTACACCAGGTGCGCGACGACGTGCTCACCGCGGGCACGCTCATCGCGTTCCTGCTCTACATCGAGTTGCTGTTCGCCCCGATCCAGCAGCTCTCGCAGGTGTTCGACAGCTATCAGCAGGCGGTGGTCGGCGTCGACCGCATCGGTGACCTGCTGCGCACCCCCGTCGACACCCCCGAGGCCGCCGATCCGCTCCCGGTGACCGGCCTGGACGGCGCGATCGAACTGCGCGCGGTGAGTTTCGGGTACTCGTCGCGGGCTCGCACGGTGCTCGACGGACTGGACCTGCGGATCGAGCCGGGCCAGAAGGTGGCCCTGGTGGGAGAGACCGGGGCGGGCAAATCGACGCTGGTCAAGCTGCTCGCCAGGTACTACGACCCGACCGAGGGAGCGGTTCTCGTCGACGGTGTCGACATCCGCCGGTTCCGGCTGCGCGACTTCCGCAAACGTCTCGGTGTCGTCCCGCAGGAGCCGTTCCTGTTCGGCGACACCGTGCGCGAGGCCATCGCCTACGGCAACCCCGATGCCGAGCCCGCCGAGATCGAGTGGGCCGCCCGCGCGGTCGGGGCGCACGAGATGATCGCGGCGCTCGAACACGGGTACTACCAGCCGATCGGCGCGCACGGGCGCAGTCTGTCGGCCGGGCAGCGGCAGCTGCTGGCATTGGCCAGGGCGCAGCTCATCGACCCGGACATCCTCATCCTGGACGAGGCCACCGCCTCGCTGGATCTGGCCACCGAGGCACGGGTGCGTGCCGCGGTCGACGTGCTGACCGCGGGCCGCACCACGATCGTCGTCGCGCATCGGCTCGCCACCGCCGCTGATGCCGATCTGATCGCGGTGGTCGGCGGGGGCAAGCTCGTGCAGATCGGCGCTCATGCCGAGCTGGTGGCCGTCGATGGACCGTATCGGCGCCTGTGGGCCGCCTATGTCGGTGACGAAGCCCAGCACATTTCCAGCTAATCGGCGAGAGGTCGGCCGCTGTCCGGTGGGGGAGATCCGGCTGGCGGCCGACCTCGGTCCACCCGGGAGTGGTGGGCAGGGGCGGCATCCGCCGCCGAACCCGCGTCACGACCGCCGGGTGCCGGCGCGGAACGGGACTTTCGCGTGTACCGCGGAGTAACTGTTACCTGCGGAAATGGCGCGTAGGGCACGCGTTCGGGCGGTATCCACGTACGCTCGTAGGAAGTCACCAGGTGCTGCGACCAGCGGGAGCAAATACACAGGCACCCGTGCGGTCGTGCCGGCTAGGAGGTGTGCGATGAGCATTCAGCCCGATTTCGACCCGGACACGCGGACCCGTGATGCCGACCCACTGGCAGAGACCGAGTACGGCACGGTCGGTGGAACCTGGGATGGACCGGTCGCCGTATGGCGCAGCATTCCCTACGCCGCCGCTCCCGCTGGGCCCGCTCGTTTCGCGAAACCCGAACCCCCGAAACCCTGGGACGGCGTGCGCGACTGCGTGGTGTTCGGCGATATCGCACCGCAGGCCATGGGTGCGATGGTGCCGGTGGATTCCGACCTGCAGATGGGCGAGGACTGTCTGTGGGTCAACGTCTGGTCACCGCGGCCTGAGCCCAGCGACGACGCACCGCGTCCGGTCATGGTCTGGGTGCACGGCGGCGCCTACTGCCTCGGCACCGCCGCCCAGACCATCTACGACGGACGCAAGCTGGCCGAGGCGGGCGACGTGGTGGTCGTCTCGGTGAACTACCGCATCGGGGTGTTCGGCTTCCTCGACCTGTCCTCGTTCGGTGAGCAGTTCACCGCGAACCTCGGCCTGCACGATCAGCTCGCCGCCCTCGCGTGGGTGCGAGACAATATCGCCGCCTTCGGTGGTGATCCGGGCAACGTGACCCTCTTCGGTGAGTCCTCGGGCGCGGGATGCGTCACCGCGCTGCTCACCTCGCCCGCCGCGGCCGGGCTGTTCCACAAGGCGATCGCCCAGAGTCCGCCCGCTACCACGGTTTTCGGGCAGGAACGGGCGGCGGTCGTCGGACAGCGCTATCTCGAGCTGCTCGAACTCGGGCCCGGCGAGGCGAATCGGTTGCTGGAATTGCCGATCGAACAGCTCGTCGAGATCGGGTCCGTGCTGCTGGACGAGGTGCCCATCAAGGAACCGGGCAGGCTCGCCGCGGCACCGGTCGTCGACGCGGACCTGTTGCCCGGCTATCCGATCGACCGATTCCAGCAGGGGCATTCGCATCGGGTGCCGTTGCTGATCGGCACCAATCGCGATGAGGCGTCGCTGTTTCGGGTGCTGCGCTCACCGATCATGCCGGTGACGCCCGACGCGGTGAACGCGATGCTGCGCGACGTCGCCGCCTCGCATCCGGAGATGTCGCCCGAGCGGATCGCCGAGATCACCTCCGCCTACCCTGACCTCACCAAAACCCGTGGCGCACTGGCGATGTCGACCGACGCGGCCTTCCGGATGCCCGCGGCCTGGGTCGCCGAGGGGCATGCCCAGCATTCGCCGACCTGGATGTACCGCTTCGACTACGCCACCCCGATGTTGAAGGCGGCCAGGGTGGGAGCCGGTCACGCCACCGAATTACCGTATGTCTTCGGCAATTTCGGCACCTTGAACCACGACCCCACCTTCTGGCTCGGTGGACGCAAGGCCTCGGTCGCGGTCTCGGGCCGCATGCAGCGTCGCTGGCTGGCCTTCGCCGAACACAGTGTCCCCGCCGCCATCGACGGCTCCAAACACTGGCCCCGCTACCGCCCCACCGCCCGCACCACCCTGCTGATCGACACCATCGACCGCATCGTGGACAACCCCGACGCCGACCTCCACACCGCCTGGGGCGACCACGCCGTCGGCTTCAGCTAGACCCGGCGCGAGCGCGTTCGATCTCGTTGATGTGGGTCTCGGTCCACTGCCGCAGGGCGGTGATCGGCTCGGCGAGGCTGCGACCCAGCGCGGTGAGCGCGTAGTCGACTTTGGGCGGAATCGTGGGATACACCGTGCGGGTGACGAATCCGTCGGCCTCGAGACTGCGCAACGTCTGGGTGAGCATCTTCTGGGAGACGCCCTCGATGCGCCGGCTGAGGTCGGTGTAGCGCTGCGTGCCGTCGAGGAGCGCGTCGATCACCAGGATCGTCCATTTGCCCGCGATGTGATCGAGCACCTGCCGGGTCGGGCACTTCGCCGAGTAGGCGTCGGCGGGCAGGCCCGAGGACTCCACGAAGGTTGTCATCGGGGGATAGTAACGCACTATTTAGTGCCTACTTCCCAATGGAGAGTGACTCTCTGATAGTGGGTGCATGACATCGAAAACTCTGTCGGTCGCCGAAGCGATCCGCACCCGACGCACCGTCCGCCACTACCGCCCGGATCCGGTTTCGACGACCGATCTCGAGGTGCTGCTCGATCTCGCCATCGAGGCGCCCACCAGCTGGAACTTGCAGGATCGCGCCATCGTCGCCATCACGAGCGAGGCAGGTCGGGCCGGTCTGGCCTGGGCGACCGGTGACCAGCCCCAATCGCGGGAGGCGCCACTGATGCTGGTGTTCGTCGCCGAACCGGAGTCCTGGCGCGCGGACCATCGCGACGTCTACGACCAGGCTCGCGGCAACGGCGCGTGGACCGAGGAGTTCATCGAGATGTTCGCCTCGGCGTCACACGAGTTCCAGACCGATCTCGCGCGGCGCGGGCTACTGCGTGAATACGCGGTCAAGGACGCCATGATCGCGGCGACCTACGTGATGCTGGCGGCCACCGAGCTGGGGCTGGCCACCGCACCGATGAACGGCTGGGACGAAGCGAAGGTGAAGAAGACGATCGGGATCGGCGACCGTGACGATCTCGCGATCGCGCTGCTGCTGGCGGTCGGTCATCCGGCCGAGCGACGCGAGCATCCGGGCCGCCGGGCCAGGGAGCGCAATGTCTTCCGTGAGGCGTATGGGCTCGCGTGAACAGCACGACGCCGGGTCGCCGGCCGAGGGAATCGGCGGTGACCCGGCGTCGCGAGGATCAGACGTCGGTGGAGAAGCGGATGCCGCCGTCGGGGATGACCACGCCGGGCCACACCCGGGCGCCACGCAGGAGCTCGCAGCGGGCGCCGACATGGGCGCCGTCACCGATCACACCGTCGCGAACCAGTGCGCGGGGGCCGATGCGGGCACCGAAGCCGATGATCGAGCGTTCGACGGTAGCGCCCGCCTCGACCACCGCGCCGTCGAAGATCACCGCGCCGTCCAGTCGCGCACCCGCGCCGATTTCCGCGCCGCGCCCGACCACGGTCCCGCCGATCAGCAGCGCGCCCGGTGCCACACCCGCGCCGGGGTGGACAAGAGACTCGCCACGCTGGCCGGGCAGAGCGGGGGAGGGAGCGATGCCGCGGACCAGGTCCGCGGAGCCGCGCACGAAGTCCTCCGGGGTGCCCATATCGCGCCAGTAGGAGGCGTCGACGTGGCCCTGGACACGGGCGCCCTCGGCCAGGAGCGCGGGGAAGACCTCGCGTTCCACCGAGACCGGGCGACCCGTCGGGATCTTCTCGATGTACTCGCGGCGGAACACGTAGCAACCCGCGTTGATCTGGTCGGTCGGCGGATCCTGGGTCTTCTCCAGGAACGCGGTGACCCGGCCGTCGTCGTCGGTCGGCACGCAACCGAAGGCGCGCGGGTCGCTGACGCGGACCAGGTGCAGGGTGACGTCGGCGTTGGTCGACTCGTGGGTGTCGAGGATCGCACCGAGATCGGTGCCGCCGAGAACGTCGCCGTTGAACACCATCACGTTGTCCGCGCGCAGCTTGGGCAGCACATTGCGGATACCGCCGCCGGTGCCGAGCGGTTCGGTCTCGGTCACGTACTCCAGGTCCAGGCCCAGCTCCGAGCCGTCACCGAAGTGCTCTTCGAAGACCTCGGCCTTGAAGGACGTACCGAGCACCACGTGGGTGATCCCGGCTTCGGCGATCCTGGCCAGCAGGTGGGTCAAGAACGGCAGCCCGGCCGTCGGCAGCATGGGCTTGGGCGCCGAGAGGGTGAGCGGACGCAGCCGCGTGCCCTGTCCGCCGACGAGGATGACCGCGTCGGTGCCTGCATTGCCTGCCATCGAGTTTCCCCTGTTCACAGTGGACCGGTACCTACTCAGGCTCCGGTTCGCGCTTGCTCACGCAGCGCCGATCGAACCGCAATCTTGGAGCGAACCGCAAGTCCGGCCCGCAACGCGCCCCGCAACGGTGCCTGCCACCAGTGCGGATGCCGGTCCGCCTGGAAGCGGTAGGCGCTGGCGTGGTGGGCGGGCAGCATCAATTCGGGATGCTTGCCCGCGGCATGACCCTTGGCGTGGGTCACCTCGGCGTCCGGGACGAATACATTGTGCCAGCCCGCCTTGCCCATGCGGTCACCGAAGTCCACGTCCTCCATGTACATGAAGTAGCGCGAGTCGAAACCGTCGATGGTGTCGAAGGCGGCGCGGCGCACCAGCAGGCAGGAGCCGGACAGCCAGCCGACCACCCGCTCGGAGATCTGCTCGTTCTCCTGGCGGTAGCGCACCGACCAGGGGTTCTTCGGCCAGACCGAGCCCAGGATCGCGTGCCCGGCGCCATCGGCGAGGCCGGGGACCCGGCGTGCGGACGGGTAGATGCTGCCGTCGGGCTCACGAACCATCGGCCCGATCGCGCCCGCCCGCGGCCAGCGTGCGGCGGCTTCGAGCATCTTGTCGATGGAGTCGACGCCCCAGCGGATGTCCGGGTTGGCCAGGATGACGAATTCGATGGACGGATCGATCTCGGCGACGGCCCGGTTGATGGCGCCGCCGTAGCCGATATTGCCGCCGGTGTGCAGCAGCGTCACGTGCGAGTTGGCCTCGGCGACGAGTTCGGGGACGCCGTCGGTCGAGCCGTTGTCGGCCAGGATCACCTGCGGCTTCTCGCTGGTCGCGTCGGCGAGAGTGGTGATGAAGTGCTCGAGGTGCTCACCCGGTGAATAGGTCACCGTGACCACGGCAAGGCCGGCGGTGGCTGGAGAATCGGCTGCGTCTGCTGCGTTCACGACTGCGGAGCCTAGTCGGACAACCGGCGCAGTGTGTCGGTGACTGCGATACGCCAGGGGCGCAGCGGGGTGAGGCCCGCCGCGTTCCAGGCGGCGGGGGACAGCACCGAATACGCCGGGCGCGGTGCGGGTCTGGGGAATTCGCTGGACGCGCACGGCAGTACCCGGTTCGGGTCGGCGCCCAGGTCGGTGAAGACCGCCGCGGCGAGGTCGAACCAGGTGGCGGTGCCGGAATTGGTGGCGTGCAGCACACGGGGGGCGTCGGGGCGGGTGCTCAATTCGAGCAGGCCCGCGGCGAGATCGGCGGCGCTGGTGGGAGAGCCGAGCTGGTCGTTCACCACGGTGACGGTGTCGCGTTCGGCCTCCAGCCTGCGCATCGTCGCGACGAAATCCCCCTCGACACCGGAATAGACCCAGGCGGTGCGCACGACCTGGGCGCCCAGCGCGAGCACCGCCTGCTCACCGGCGAGCTTGGATCGGCCGTAGACGGTGTCCGGTCCGGTGGGGTCGTCGGGTTCGTACGGAGTGCGCGCGGTCCCGGGGAAGACATAGTCGGTGGACACGTGGATCAGCCGCGCGCCCGCCGCGGCGCAGGCGGCGGCCAGGACGCCCGGTCCGGTCGTGTTGGCGGCGAAGGCGGCGTCGACGTCGGTTTCGGCGGCGTCGACGGCGGTGTAGGCCGCGCAGTTGATCAGTACGGCCCCCGGGGTGAGGACGGCGTCGACGGCGGCGCGGTCGGTGATGTCGAGTTCGGCCCGCCCGAAGCCGCGCGCCTCGGGTGCCAGGCGCAGGATCTGTCGTCCCAGCAGACCATGTGCGCCGGTTACGATCAGGTGAGCGGGGGCGGGGAAATCGACGTTCACGCGGCCAGTCTGGCACGCCGGGGCACGTGCGGTTGGGCCCGAGTGTGGTAACTGTTGGTTAGCCTGTGATGGCCGGTGTCCTCGGACGAGCCCGGGTTAACGACAAAGGCGGAGTTTGCCGGGGGAAGAGCGGGCCGGGCGCGGAGTTCGTCGAGAGGATGCACGAGTGCGAGAGTCGACAAGACCGGTCAGCGCGCCTGCGGGCACCTTCGGTCCGGCCAAACTGATGGTGGCGATTTCGGCGGTGCTGGTGCTGGCACTCACCGGATTCGCCTGGCGCAGTGTCGATAACCTGATCGCCAACATCGACCGGATCGGCGGCCTCGGCCTCGGCGGTGAGCGCGACGGCGCTGTCGACATCCTGCTCGTCGGCGTCGACAGCCGCACCGACGCACACGGCAACCCGCTTACCAACGCCGAACGCGCGATGCTGCACGCGGGCGACGAGGTGGGCACCAACACCGACACCATCGTGCTGATCCGCGTGCCCAACGACGGCCGCTCGGCTACCGCGATCTCCATCCCGCGCGACTCCTACGTCGATGTCGGCGGCCAGGGCAAGGCCAAGATCAACTCCGCGTACGGCTCGACCAAGGAGACCGAACGCGCCGAACTGCTCGCCGACGGCAAGTCTGAGGCCGAGGCCGAACGTGAATCGACCAAGGCGGGCAGGCAGGCGCTGATCAAATCGGTCGCGACCTTGACCGGCATCACCGTCGATCACTACGCCGAGGTGAGCCTGCTCGGCTTCGTGCTGCTCACCGACTCGGTGGGCGGTGTCGAGGTGTGCCTGAACCAGGCGGTGGACGAACCGATGTCGGGCGCGGACTTCCCGGCCGGGCGTCAGCGGCTGGACGGTCAGGAGGCATTGAGTTTCGTGCGCCAGCGCCACGATCTCGAACGCGGTGACATCGACCGGATCGTGCGTCAGCAGGTGTTCATGGCGCAATTGGTCGGCCAGCTGCTCAACGCCAAGACCCTGGCCAATCCGGGCAAGCTCAGCGAGATCAGCGAGGCGGTCGGGCGCACCGTCGTGCTCGACGACGACTGGGACGTGCTGGCCTTCCTGCAGCAGCTCAAGGACCTGTCCGGCGGCAAGGTGGAATTCGAGACCATTCCCGTCTCCGACCTCAACAGCATGACCTCGGCCGGAGAGTCGGTGGTGAAGGTCGACCCGAAGACGGTGCAGAGGTTCGTCGCGGGTCTGGTGGGGGAGGAGAAGAAGGAAGAGGAAGACACCGCTCCGAAGATCGATACCTCGACCGTGACGGTGAACGTGCTCAACGCGGGCGGCGCCACCGGACTCGCGGGCAAGGTGTCCACGGCCCTGACGGGCAAGGGCTTCCGGGAAGGCACGGTCGGCAACTACACCGGCGGCAGCGTGAGCTCGAGCCGCGTGCTGGCCGCCGACGCCGACGACCCGAAGGCGGCGGCGGTCGCGCAGGCGCTGGGTGGCTTGACGGTGGTCGCCGACAAGACGGTGTCGGCGGATACAGTGAGCGTGGTGTTGGCGAGCGACTATTCTGGTCCCGGCTCGGCCGCGGCAGGCATGTTCGATCTCGACGCGACATCCTCCGCGACCGCGACACCGATACCGCCCGCCCCGCCGATCGACGCAGGCCAGAACGGACCGAAATGTGTGAATTGACCCATGCGTGAGCCGAATTCGACCCTGACCGACGCCCTCCTCGACCCCATTCTCGAACGTGATCCCGCCGGACCGCGCGTCACCTGGTACGACGACGCCACCGGTGCGCGGATCGAACTGTCCGGGCTGACCCTGGCCAACTGGGCCGCCAAGACCGCGAACCTGATCCGCGACGAATTCGCGCTCACCCCGGGCGCCAGGGTCGCGGTGCTGTTGCCCGCGCACTGGCAGACCGCCGCTGTGCTGCTCGGTTGCTGGTGGGCCGGCACCGAGGTGGTGCTCACGCCCGATCCCGACGCCGACCTCGCGCTGGTCACGCCCGACCGGCTCGACGACGCCGACGGTGTCGACGAGGTGGCGGTGCTGTCGCTGGACGCCATGGGGACGCCGGTGCGCGACCTGCCGGTCGGAGTCACCGACTTCGCGACCGCGGTGCGCGTGCACGGCGATCAGTTCCTGCCCGGTGGATTTCGGGCCGCGCTCGACGGCCTCTCGGTGCCGGAAGTGCTGACGATGGCCCGGAAATCTGCTGCGCTGCAAGATTTTTCCGCTGGCGACCGAGTGCTGTCGAGTACGCCGTGGGAGACGGTGGAAGAGCTGATCGACGGCTTCGTCGCGGTGTTGTTCGCCGGGGCCTCGCTGGTGCAGGTCGTCAATCCCGATCCCGCCGGTGTCGAACATCGGGTCGTCACCGAGAAGGTGACCGTCCGGCGCTGACTCCTACCCAGGTATAGGTTCGGGTCCACCTGGGGGACGTGTCGCGTGTCACACCCCGTCCGTACTGTGGAAGCAAGACTTCGGCAGAGTGGCAGGGGTGGCGATGATTGCGAAATACTGGGTTCGATGGTCGGCCGAACACGGGGCGCCGCGCGCGATTCTTCGCTGGCAGGCGCGTCGCGGCGATCCGTTCTCGACGTTGCTCAGCGGTCAGCGGGGCCTGCACGATCCGTATCCACTGATCGATGAACTGCGTGGTCGCGGCGGATTGATCAAGACGTCGGTGTCCTATGCCACGTTCGATCACGCGCAGGTCCGAGCGATTCTGCGTGCCCCTGAATTCGGTGTGCGCCCTGCCCTCAACGCGGATCTGCCCGCCGCGTGGCGCAAGCTCGCCGGGGTGGTCACGGTGCCGCCCAACCCGGTCGAGCCGCCGTCGATGCTGGTCCTCGACCCGCCGGAGCACACCCGGATGCGCAAGCCGGTGGCGTCGGCGTTCACCCCGCGCGCTATCGCTCGGCTGCGCGAGCGCGTGGAGGTGGTCACCGCCGAACTGCTCGAGGCGATGCCCGCGAACGGCTCGGTCGACCTGATCACCGATTTCGCGGCCAGGGTGCCGATCGCGATCATCGCCGACATGCTCGGCTTCCCGCCCGCGGACCGCGAGATGTTTCTGCGCTGGGGCGACAAAGTGACCCCGTTGCTCGATCTCGGCACCTCATGGCGAACCTATCGGGCCGCGATGGCCGCGATCGAGACCATGGACGACTACCTGGCCGACCACATCGCCACGTTGCGTCGCGCACCGGGCGAGGACATCCTGTCCACCCTGGTCCGCTCGGGTGATCTGAGTCTGCGGGAACTGCAGGCGGGCGCGAGCCTGCTGATGGGCGCCGGTTTCGAGACGACGGTCAACCTGATCGGCAACGCGGTCGCCGCGCTGTCGGCCCATCCCGATCAGCTCGCCCTCGCCCAGGACGATCCCGAACGCTGGCCCGACGTGGTGGAGGAAACGCTGCGGTTCGATCCTCCCGTCCAGACCACCGCGCGCCAGACGCTCGAGGATGTCGATATCGATGGTGTGCGAGTGCGGGCGAACAGTACGGTGATCCTGTCGCTGGCCGGGGCCAACCGCGACCCGGCGGTCTTCCCCGACCCGCACCGCTTCGACATCGACCGCCGTAATGCCAAGGAGCACTTGGCATTCAGCAGCGGTGTGCACTCCTGCCTGGGTGCGAGCCTGGCCAGGATGGAAGCGGTCCACGCCCTGCGCGCGCTCTACACCCGCTACCCGAATCTGCGTTTGCGCGGCGAGCCGGTCCGTCGAAACCTGTTCACGCTGCACGGTTTCGAGCACATGCCGGTCGACCTGGGTCCGGTCGCGCGCATCTCGGCCCCCGATGACCTGGCGGATGCGTCCCGTCCGGCTTGAGTCCGGTGCTCACCGGCCGTCGGCCGGACTTTCGCGCCTGCCCGCACCGGGCGGAGCCCGGGCGCGCGGCTATGAGCTCGTACGCCAGCGGTAGCGGGTCTTCGGCCGGCCGGCCCTGCCGTAGTCGGCGCGACGCTCGGCCAATCCGTCGTCGGCGAGCTTCTCGAGATACCGCCATGCCGTGATCCGCGAAACGCCAACGGCCGCTGCGGCATCGGTGGCCGTGATGCCGGATTCGGCCGCGCGCACCGCGCGCGACACCTCTTCGAGGGTGTGCTGGACAACGCCTTTCGGCGCACCGGCCTTCTGGTCGGCGGTGCGCAGCGCACCGAGCGCGCGGTCGATGTCGTACTGCGACAGGGCCGCCTCACCCGCGGGCAGCGCGGTGTCGAAACCGCGGTAGCGTTCCAGCTTTTCCCGGAACGCGGCGAAGGTGAACGGCTTGAGCAGGTACAGCACCACGCCGTGCGCCACCGCGCTGCGCACCATGTTCAGCTCGCGCGCCGAGGTGATCGCGATGACATCGGGGCGCGGCTGGAGTCCGTTGAGCGCGGCGGCCACATCGAGGCCGCTGATGTCGGGTAGGCCGATGTCCATCAGCACCAGATGGAACGGATTGCCGTCGGCGATCGCCTCGGCCGCCACCCGCAGCGCGTCGCGTCCGGTGTGGACGACCCCACCGGTGACGAAACCGTCGAGCCGTTCGAGATAGGCCCGATGTGCCTGGGCGATCAACGGCTCGTCCTCGACGATCAGGACGCGGATCATGGTGTCTCCCTCAGCGGAATGCGAACGATGACCGCGCTGTGTGGTGCGGCCGTGGTGGTGATGGTGCCGCGATGTCGATCGACGAGGCGGTGCACCAGCGCGAGGCCGAGGCCCGCGTGGTCGGATTTCGTGGTGTAGCCGCGTTCGGCGGCCCGCGAGAACATCTGGGCCGACATGCCGGGTCCGCTGTCGGACACCTGGACCCACAGCGCGCCGTCACGATGGCACACCGACACCTCGACGCGCTTGTCGACGGTGCCCGCCGCCGCGTCGATCGCGTTGTCGATCAGGTTGCCCGCCAGGGTGACGGTCTCGTGCGCGGACAGCGGATCGGTGGAGTCCAGTGCGGTGTCCTCGCTGATCGCCAGGCTCACGCCACGTTCGGCGGCCTGGTCGACCTTGCCGAGCAGCAGCGCGGCCAGCGCCGCGTCGCCGACGGCGGCCAGCAGCCGGTCGATCAGCACCTGCGAGAGCTGGAGTTCCGCGGTCGCGAAGGCCACCGCTTCCTCGGGGCGGCCCAGCTCGACCATCGTCACCACGGTGTGCAGCCGGTTGGCCGCCTCGTGCGCCTGCGCGCGCAGCGATTCGGCGAAGCCGCGCACCGAGTCGAGTTCGCCGAGCACCGTGCGCAGCTCGGTCTGATCGCGGATGGTGAGCACGGTGCCGATATCGCGGCCCTCCCAGCTCACCAGGTCCTGGTTCACCAGCAGGATGCGGTCGGTGGTCACGTGCGTCTCGTCGCGCACCACGCCCCCGCTCATCTGCTGCAGCGAGACCGGCAGGTCGCTGCGCAGGACCGGACCGTTGGGCAGGTCGAGCAGCGTGCGCGCCTGATCGTTGACCACCTCCGCGGCCTCGGATTGGTCACCGAACACCACCAGGCCCTCGTGGACGGAGTGCAGTACCGCGTCGTGGTGCTCGTAGAGCGCGCGTAGTTCGTCGGGGGCCAGACCGTGGGTCTGGCGGCGCAGCCTGCGGCTGATCAGAAACGACGACAGCGCGGCCAGCGCGAGACCCATCGCGGCGACGCCGAGGATCAGTGGCAGCTGGGAGGCGACCTGGGTGCTGATCTTGGCTCGGGTGACACCGGCCGAGACCAGCGCGACCACCCGGCCGTTGTCGTAGACCGGGGTGACCGCGCGGATCGAGGGGCCGAGGGTGCCGGTGAAGGTCTCGGTGAGGGTCTGGCCTGCCAGGGCGCCGTCGATGCTGCCGACGAACGGCTTGCCGATCAGGTCGGGGTTGGTGTGGGTGTAGCGGGTGCGGTCCGGGGCCATCACGACGATGAAGTCCATGCCGGTGGCCGCTCTGATCCGCTCGGTGGTCGGTTGCAGCAGTCCGCTCGGGTAGGGCGAGTTCACCGCGGCCAAGGTCGACGGCGACCGCGCCACCGTGACCGAGACATCTCTGACCTGCATCTCCGCGGCCAGGTCATGGTCGCGCCGGGCATCGAGCACGGCCAGGATCGTGCCGATGGCGATCAGCAGCGCCAGCACCACCAGCTGCCATACGAAGGCCTGTCCCGCGAGCGACAGTCGTCCTCGTCGCACCTCTTGCCTCCGACCTGGATTTCTCGAACGTTATGCGCAGATATGAAACTTATGGACCAAAGTGACGGCCGTCACAATAGTTGCTCATGCTCGTCGGCATGAGTGATACCACCGCAGCGCGGAAACGCGACCATACCCACTGGCTGTACATCGCGGTGATCATCGCCGTCGTGGCCGGCGTCGTTGTCGGCCGGGTGGCCCCGGAATTCGGTCAGTCACTCGCGCCGCTGGGCACCGTGTTCGTGAACCTGATCAAGATGATGATCGCACCTGTCATCTTCTGCACGATCGTCCTGGGCATCGGTTCGGTGCGCGCGGCTGCCACCGTCGGCAAGGTGGGTGGGCTGGCCATCGGCTATTTCCTCGCGATGTCGACGGTCGCGCTCGGCATCGGGCTCGTGGTCGGCAACCTCATCGACCCGGGCGAGGGCCTGAACGTCGGCGCCACCGGAGCGGGCGCGAAATACGCCGATCAGGCGCACAGCGCGGGCGGTACCTGGGACTTCATCCAGAACATCGTGCCGACCACGCTCGTGTCCTCGCTCACCGCGGGCAGCGTGCTGCAGGCGCTGTTCGTCGCGCTGCTGGTCGGGTTCGCCGTGCAGGCGATGGGCGAGGCGGGCGCGCCGATCCTGCGCGCGGTCTCGCTGGGCCAGAAGCTGGTGTTCCGGATCCTGTCGATGATCCTGTGGCTGGCGCCGATCGGCGCGTTCGGCGCGATCGCGAACGTGGTCGGCCGCACCGGCTGGTCGGCGGTGGTGCAGCTGGCGACGCTGATGATCGCGTTCTATCTGACGTGCCTGGTGTTCGTGTTCGGTGTGCTCGGCGTGATCCTGCGGATGGTCTCGGGCGTCTCGATCCTGAAGCTGTGCCGCTACCTGTCGCGTGAGTACCTGCTGATCGTGGCGACCTCGTCGTCGGAGTCGGCGCTGCCGCGCCTGATCGCGAAGATGGAACACGCGGGGGTGGAGCGCACCACCGTGGGTGTTGTCGTCCCGACCGGGTATTCGTTCAACCTCGACGGCACCGCCATCTACCTGACGATGGCCTCGATCTTCATCGCCGATGCCATGGGCAAGCCGCTCGAGCTCGGTGAGCAGTTCGGCCTGCTGCTGTTCATGATCATCGCGTCCAAGGGCGCCGCGGGCGTCACCGGCGCCGGCCTGGCCACCCTCGCCGGTGGCCTGCAGAGCCATCGTCCCGACCTGCTCGACGGCGTCGGCCTGATTGTCGGCATCGATCGTTTCATGTCGGAAGCCCGTGCGCTGACCAACTTCTCGGGCAATGCGGTGGCCACCCTGCTCATCGGCACCTGGACCAAGACCGTCGACGCCGACCGGACCCGGCGTGTGCTCGATCGTGAGCTGCCCTTCGACGAGGAGACGATGGTCGACGACCACGTCGACGACCATCGCGTCGACATCACGAAACCTGTTCCGGCCCAGGTGGTCGACGCGCAGTGAGACAGCCGAAAGGCCCCGCGACGAGATCGCGGGGCCTTTCGGCGGTGTCGGATCGTTCAGTTCCTGCACCGGCTAGATTCGGGACCACTTGCCGGGGTTGAGGTGGAACTGCACCAGGGCGGTGGCATGACCGTGGCCGAGGCCGTGCTCGGACTTCAGCCAGGTGACCAGGGCGGTGTGCCCGGTCGGCTCGGCCGCGTCGAGCAGGGCGAACCACTCGTCGACGGTGCGCCCGTACTTGGTCTCGATGGTGGGAAAGTAGGACGCGGGGCCGTGCGGCGCGTTCGCCATGGTGGTTCCTCCTCGGCAGGTGATCGTTATCGGTGGAGACGGTGCGGCGGTGCGGAATTCATCGCTGCCGGGGTCATGCCGCGACGAGTGCGTGATCGGTGGTGGTCGAGCGGCGTTCGCGGATCAGCAGCACGCCGGCGAGCGCGACGAGTACGGCGGTGAAGCCGTGGACGCCGAACGCGGTGGCGGTGGAGCCGTGCCAGCTCAGGACGGTGGCCATGTCCCCGAACGGGGTGAGCGAGGTGGCCAGCATGGCGACGCCGAGCGCGAAGCGCTGTTTGGT
Organism: Nocardia sp. NPDC055050; assembly: GCF_053608345.1. Taxonomy (NCBI): domain Bacteria; kingdom Bacillati; phylum Actinomycetota; class Actinomycetes; order Mycobacteriales; family Nocardiaceae; genus Nocardia; species Nocardia sp. NPDC055050. Next base: position 35,573 of record NZ_JBSGVG010000017.1, on the reverse strand, counting down.
GGCCAGCAAGCCGAGGATCACCAGGCCGCTCACCACGTCGCGGACGCCCTTGAGGTTCAGGAAGGCCACCGCGTCGCCCTTGGGTACGGCGGGGAGGCCGAAGCCTGCGGCCGTCATCTCCGGGGCGATGAGGTAGTTGATGCCGACATAGATGATGAACAGGCCGCCGAGCAGGGAGAGGGCGGTGGCGATGCGCGAGGTGGTCATGAGGTGCTCCTGAATCTTGTTGCTTGCTCTGAAATCTAGCGGCGCTAGGTGTTGAGAGAACAATAACCTGATCCTCGCTATCTTGTCTAGCGTTGCTAGAATATCGAGCATGAGCACTCAGCAGCGCAAGGAACGCGAACGCGCCGAACGGCATCAGCGAATCATCGACACCGCGCGCGAGATGGCCGAAGCGGAAGGCTGGGACGCGGTCACCATCCGCAAACTGGCCGACCGCATCGAATACAGCCAGCCCGTGCTCTACAGCCATTTCGCGAACAAGGCGGCCATCGTCGGCGCCGTCGCCCTGCAGGGCTGCGTCGAGCTCGCCGAGCAACTGAAGCAGGCCCGCGAGGCGGCGACCACCCATTCCGAGGTGATCGCCAACGTCGCGCGCGCCTACCTCGACTTCGCCACCGCCAACCCGGCCCGCTACGACGCCATCTTCCAGCAGAAGACCGACCTCAACTTCGGCCTCGACGCCCCGCAGCCCCTGCGCGACGCCTTCGCGGGCCTGGAAGCGATGTTCTCCCCGTATGCGGAGGGCGACGATCTCGGTGCCCGCACCGAAGTGGCCTGGGCCTCACTGCACGGCCTGGCCACCCTCGACCGAGGTGGACGGCTACGCCCCGAACTGCGGGAACGACGCCTCACCCTGCTGGTCGACGGGACCAGCGAGGCGACAGGCGATCCGGCCTGAGCGAGGCGACGGCGCGTCGAACCGGCTGGGTGACCCAGCGCACCTGGACGGGCTCGTCGCTCCGCGTAGGTTGGAGGCAACGACGCAGGTCGGCAGAGCGGGGCGAGGGCGAAGGGACGGCGGATGGCGGAAGTCGTAGTAGTGGGGTCGGGGCCGAACGGTCTTGCCGCGGCCGTGATCGCCGCTCGCGCCGGGTTGTCGGTGCGAGTCCTCGAAGCGCAGGAGCAGGCGGGCGGCGGTTCGCGCACGGCCGAGCTGACCCTGCCCGGATTCCATCACGACATCTGTGCGGGCGCGCATCCGATGGCATTGGCATCACCGTTCTTTCGGGCTTTCGACCTCGAGGCGCACGGTGTCGACCTGCTCACCCCGACCGTCTCCTACGCGCACCCCCTCGACGGCGGGATCGCCGGATTGGCGTGGCGCAACATCGAATCCACCGTCGCCGACCTCGGCCGTGACGGTCGCCCATGGCGCGACCTGTTCGCGCCGCTGGTCGAGCACTGGCCCGATGTCGTCGACCTGGCCATGTCGGATCTGCGGCACCCGCCCCTGCGCGTCGGCACCGGCATCAAGTTCGCGACCCGTCTGCTCGAACAGGCGTCCCCGCTGTCGGACAGCCGTTTCAGCGGTGACGTCGCGCCCGCGATGTTCAGCGGGGTGGCCGCCCACGCCATCACCTCACCGCGCGCCTTCCCCGCCGTGGGCGCGGCACTGCTGCTCGGCACTCTCGCGCACGCGGGTGGCTGGGTGATCCCGCGCGGTGGCAGCCAAGCCATCCCGAACGCGATGATCGCCGAGATCGAACGTCTCGGTGGCGAGGTACGCACCGGGCACCGGGTCGACGATTTCGCCGAACTCGCCGCCGCGCGCACGGTGCTGTTCGATACCTCGCCCGCCGAACTCCTTCGCATCGCCGGTGACCGTCTGCCCTCGCGATACCGCAACAGCCTCGGGCGTTTCCAGTACGGCAATGCCGCGTGCAAGGTCGACTTCGCCCTGTCGGGACCGGTGCCGTGGGCCGCCCCCGGCGCCGACCTGGCGGGCACCCTGCACCTGGTCGGCACCAGGGCGCAGGCGATGCACGCCGAACACCAGGTCGCCACCGGCACTTTCGCCGATCAGCCCTTCGTGCTGGCCATTCAGCCCGGCGTGGTCGACTCCACCCGGGCGCCGGAGGGGCAGCACACCCTCTATACCTACGCCCATGTCCCCAACGGCACCGATCGCGATATCAGCGATCAGGTGATCGACCAGGTCGAACGTTTCGCGCCCGGTTTCCGCGACCTGATCCTGGCGAAACACGTGACACCGGCGGCCTTCATGCCCGCGCACAACGCCAACTACATCGGCGGCGACATCTCGGCCGGTGCGATGACCACGCGTCAGACCCTGTTCCGGCCGCTCGCTCGCTGGAATCCTTACTCCACCCCGATTCCGGGCACCTACCTGTGCTCGTCATCGACTCCACCGGGTCCCGGTGTCCATGGGATGCCGGGCCTGCACGCGGCGCATCACATGCTGCGCAACCGATTCGGCATCGTCACCGACCCGCTCGACCTGTTGCGCGGCGAGGCGCCCGCCTACCGGTAGGGCTTCATCGGTGCGTCGTGGATCTTGTCGGGCTCGAACACATCGGGCTCGAGGTAGATCGTGCACGTATTCGGCACTGCGGCGTGAATGCGGTCGTCCGCGGCATCGATCACCTCGGCGACCTGGGTGATGTCGAGGCCCGCGTGCAGCGCGATCTTGGCGTTGATCAGCAGATCCTGGGGCCCGAGGTACTGCGTCTGCATCCGGATCACGCGCTCGATCCGCGGATCGGCCAGCAGCGCCGACCGAATCGCGGTGTCGTCCTTGGCCGTCGCGCCCTCACCGATCAGCAGACTCTTGGTCTCCACGATCAGGATCACCGCGTTCACGCCGAGCAGGATGCCGATGAACAGCGTGCCGACACCGTCCCACACCGGGTTGCCGGTGAGCACCGACAGACTCACCCCGGTCAGGGCGAACAGCAGGCCGATGATCGCGCCCGCGTCCTCGAGCAGCACCACGGGCAGTTCGGGATTGCGGGTGTGGCGGATGAAATACCACCACGAATTCTTGCCCTTCAGCGGCGCCGACTGCTTGCGCGCGGTACGGAAACTGGCGCTCTCCAGCACCAGCGACACCCCGAGGATCCCGATCGCCACCCAGGCCGACACGATCTGCTCCGGGAACCGGATCTTGTGGATCGCCTCGTTGATCGCGAACAGCGACCCCATCACGAACAGGACGAGCGCGACGACGAACGAATAGAAATACCGATTGCGCGAATACCCGAAGGGGTGCAGCGTATCCGCGGGCTGGTCGGCCCGATTGCGGCCGACCAGCAGCAGCGCCTCGTTCCCGGTATCGGCCACCGAGTGCACCGCCTCGGCCAGCATCGCCGACGAGCCGGTGATGAACGCGCCGATGAACTTCGCGACCATGATCCCCGCGTTCGCCCCGAGTGCGGCGAGGATCGCGATCTTGCTGTCTCCACCTTGCTCGGCCATATCGGAACGCTACCGCCGACACCGAGCCACGCACCGACCCCGGCACCGTGTCGTCGGCCCGGCGTTCTCGGCGCGCCTCCGCCTCTGGACTGAGCGGAGGGTGCGACGAAGGAGTGCCCGGAGGGAGGGAAGAGGCGGAGTCAAGCGCCGAGAACCGCGGCGCCAGCCGCTATTTAACCCTGTACAGGTCGGGTTCCAGGTAGATGAGGCGGGCGGTGGGGACTGCTGCGCGCACGCGCGTCTCGGCGGCGTCGATCGCTTCGGCGACATCGGCGATGTCCAGGTTCGGGGCGAGGGCGACCTTCGCGGCGACCAGCATCTCGTCCGGGCCGAGGTACTCGGTCTTGAGGTGGATCAGCGAGGTGATCCTGGTGCCGTCGACCAGGTTCTCGCGGATCGCCCGACCCTGTTCGGGGGTGGCGCCCTCACCGATGAGCAGGCTCTTCATCTCCACGATCAGCACGATCGCGATGATGCCGAGCAGGACACCGATCGACAGGGTGCCGATGCCGTCGAAGATCGGGTCGTCGGTGACCATGGTGAGCCCGACGCCACCGAGGGCGAGCACCAGACCGATCAACGCGCCGGTGTCCTCGAGCAGCACCACCGGCAGCTCGGGGCTGCGCGAGTTGCGGATGAACCGCCACCAGCTCGCGTTGCCCTTGAGCGGCTTGGATTCGCGCACCGCGGTGAGGAAGCTGAAGGTCTCGAGGCCGATCGCGATCACCAGGATGACGATCGCGACGATCGGCTGACTCAGCTCCTCGGGGTGCTGGATCTTGTGGATCCCTTCGTAGATCGCGTACACCGAGCCGAGGGTGAACAGCACCAGCGCCACGACGAACGAGTAGAAGTAGCGATTGCGGCCGTACCCGAACTGGTGCAGCTCGTCGGCATCCTTGGCGGCGGCACGCTGGCCGAACAGCAGCAGGCCCTGATTCGCGGTGTCGGCGACCGAGTGCACGCCCTCCGCCATCATCGAGGCCGAACCTGTGATGAACGCGCCGACGAACTTCGCCACCGCGATCCCCGCGTTGGCCGTCAACGCCGCGACGATCGCCTTCTTGCCACCACCAGCCGACATGCCGGCCCGCCCTTCTGTTCACTGAACACGACTCGCCACAGCCTAATCGGACACAGCGGCGAACCGGTCATCAGTCCCGTGCGGCACGGCCGCGGCGAAGGCGGTTCAGTTGTCGCCGACGCAGGCGCTGAACAGCTGGGCGGGGCCGCGCAGCGCGCGCGCCTTGATGTCGGTGTCGGTAGCGGAGATCCAGGCCGCGCTGCCACGTTCGACGATGAGCGTGTGCCCGTTCTCGGAGAGTTCGAGCGTGCCCGCCGTGCACAGCACGATGCCGGGGCCCGCGTCGGCGAGCACGACCGGCTCGTCGTCGGCGCTGAGGTCGAAACGGCACAGGGCGAATTCCGGTGCGGGCGTGCGGTATCGGATACCGCCGTCGCTACTGGGTTCGGGTTCGATCACCGGCAGGTCGATCGGCTCGAAGTCCAGCACCCGCAGCAGTTCTGGCACGTCGACGTGCTTGGGGGTGAGCCCACCACGCAACACGTTGTCGGAATTGGCCATGATCTCCACGCCGACCCCGCGCAGGTACGCGTGCAGATTGCCGGCCGCGAGGAACAGCGCCTGGCCGGGTTCCAGGGTCAGCCGGTTGAGCAGCAGCGCGGCGAGGACACCCGCGTCGCCGGGGTAGACCTCGGCCAGTTCGAGCGCGGTGCGCACCTCGGCGGTGAACTCGCGCGCGCCCTTGGCCGACAGGTAGTTCACACAGCCCTCGAGCACCGTGGGCAGCAGCTTCGACAGCACGGCGGGCGGCAGTGTGATCCAGGTGGTGAACAGGGTGCGCAGACCGGCCGAATCGGGCTGGGCGGCAAGCAGTTCGGCGTAGATGTTGAGGCCGGGAACATCCAGCGCGCGCAACAGGTCGACGGTGCGGTGCGGATCGCGGAACCCGGCCAGCGCTTCGAAACGTTCGAGTGCGACAACGAGTTCGGGCTTGTGGCTGTCGTCGCGGTAGTTGCGCAGCGGCGAATCCAGTGCCACGCCGGTGCGGTTCTCGCGTTCGAAACCGGTACGCGCCTGCGCCGAACTCGGGTGCGCCTGGAGCGAGAGCGGTTCCTCGGCGGCGAGGATCTTCAGCAGAAACGGCAGCCGGGCGCCGAAAGTGTCGGCCGCCGGTCCCAATTCACCCGCCGGGTCGGCCATGAGGACCTCGAGCAGTGAACGTGTGCCCGAGCCGGTCTGCACGTGCGCGGGATCGGCGGGGTGCGCGCCGAACCACAGTTCGGCTTCGGGATGGGCCGATGGCACCGGCCGTCCGCACAGCTGAGCGAGCGCGGTGCGCGACCCCCATGCGTAAGAACGCAGCGCACCAACGAGTTCCTGCACTAGTAGCGTCCCCCGTCGTATCGATCCGGTTCGGGCGCGGCGGCACCGCGCGCACCGGTGAGTCGAAGATAGGCCGCGGCCATGTCGAGCCGCAGCGCGAGCACAGCGAGTTGTTCGAGTTCACTGCCGTGTCCGCCCCCTGCGGCGGAATCGGCAGCGGTGCGTTCGATCGCGGGTGCGGCGCCGGGGTCGGCGAGCTGGGATTGCAGCACATCGACATCGGCATGGACCAGATCGGCGTCGACCAGGCCCGCGCCCGCGCCTTCGAAGACCGCGAGCTTGCGCCGGGCGGCGGCCTGATCGGGATGCACGCTCAAGGCCAGCACCCGGACCCGGTCGACCGGTGCGGGACCGTCGAGTTCCTCGTCATGGAACAGCGGATCGAAGCCGGGCGCGGTGCCGCCGGTGGCAGCGGCCAGGCGCCCGACCGCGGCGACGGCGTCGGCGAGATCGGCGGCCGAAGCCAACCGGCCCGCGGATTGCAGCAGCACTTCGGCGCCGTGACCGGCCAGCTCCACCGCGGCGGGCGAGTCGCCCGCGAGGACGACACCCACCCCGTGCATCCGCGCGGCGAGGGTCTTGGCCGGGTTGTGGAAGACCTCGTTGGTCGGGCCGTCGCGCAGCGCTTCGGCGTCGAGCATGTCGGCCAGCGCGGTGAGATCGGGCGTGGCCGGGCCGCTGCGCTGGGCGTCGACCCCACGCAGGACGGCGATGCCGACGGCGAGGAAACGCAGCAGCCGATTCTGGTCGAGAACGGGCACCCGTGGTTCGAGCACGATCGCGCGACCGGCGGCGACCGCGCGCAACGGACCCTCGTTGGGCGCGGCGATCACCACCTCGGCACTGCGGCGCAGCGCACGGTCGACGGCATCGATCAGCCGCGGGTCACCCGCGTCGTCGCCGGCCACCAGGACCACGTCCAGCGGACCGACCCACGGCGGCAGCGCGGTGACGGGCACGATCGGCAGCCCGGCCCGATCGCCGAGCGTGGCGACGAGCAGTCCGGCCGCGCGCGCGGCGCGACCCGATCCCGAGACCAGCACCAGGCTGCGTGGGCGCAGGTCGGAGAGCCGTTCGATGAGCGAGGTTTCGGCGACCGCCGCCGCGGTGGCCCGCACCTGGGCGCCGCCGGAGGCCGCCGAGCGCAGGGCGCCGCCGGTGTCGGCCGCCGCCAGTGACTCGGCATCGTCGAGGTCGAATACCGGTGTTCCAGCGATCATCGCCGAATCCACCTCCCCTCATCGCGCTGTGTCGTCTGTGACTCCACTATTCCAGCCGGGCACCGGCAATGCTCGTGATCTGCCGTCGCCGAATACCGGGCATGTGATTCCACGGGTACTGGTTTCATCTTCCCAGTCAGGCGCGGACGATGCTCAGGATCTCGGTCACGAGTGCGTTTACATCGTCGCGCGATCCGGCCTCGACATTGAGTCGAAGCAGCGGTTCGGTATTCGATGCGCGCAGGTTGAACCAGGCGTGGTTGCCCAGGTCGACCGTGACGCCGTCCATCCGGTCCACCGACTCGGTGCGGTCGGCGAACGCGGCGAGCACGGCGGCGGTGCGGTCGGCGGCGTCGGCGACGGTCGAGTTGATCTCGCCCGAGGCGGCGTACACGTCGTAGGCGGCCATCAGGTCCGAGACCGTCCGCTCGCCCTCACCGAGCGCGGCCAGCACGTGGAGCGCGGCCAGCATGCCCGAGTCGGCGCCCCAGAATTCGCGGAAGTAGTAGTGCGCGGAGTGCTCGCCACCGAACACCGCGCCGGTCGAGGCCATCTCCTGCTTGATGAACGAGTGGCCCACCCGCGTGCGCACCGGCTTGCCGCCCAGCTCCTCGACCAGTTCGGGCACCGCGCGCGAGGTGATCAGGTTGTGGATCACGGTCGCGCCCGGCTCCTTGGCCAGCTCACGCTGCGCCACGATCGCCGTGATCGCCGACGGCGACACGGGCTCGCCGCGCTCGTCGACGACGAAGCAACGATCGGCGTCGCCGTCGAAGGCCAGGCCGATGTCGGCGCCGCTGGAGCGCACCAGTGCCTGCAGGTCGACGAGGTTCTTCGGGTCGAGAGGGTTGGCCTCGTGGTTGGGGAACGAGCCGTCGAGTTCGAAGTACAGCGGCACGATCGTGATCGGGCCCAGGGTGCCGAGGACGGCGGGCACGGTGTGGCCGCCCATACCGTTACCGGCGTCGACCGCGATGGTGAGCGGGCGGATCTCGTCGAGGTTCACCAGTTCGCGCAGGTAGTCCGCGTAGTCGGCGAGCAGATCGGTGCTGGTGGCGGTGCCGGGCGCGCCGTCGTAGGCGGGCACGCCCTCGATCACCTCGGCCGCGATGGTCGCCAGCCCGGTGTCCTGCCCGACGGGCAGCGCGTTCGCGCGGCACAGCTTGATGCCGTTGTACTCGGCCGGGTTGTGACTGGCGGTGAACATGGCGCCGGGACAACCGAGCTTGCCCGAGGCGAAGTAGAGCTGGTCGGTGGAGGCCAGACCGATGTGCACCACATCGAGGCCCTGGGCCCGCACGCCCTGTGCGAACGCCTCGGACAGCGCGGGGGAGGACTCGCGCATGTCGTGGCCGATCACGACGCGGGTGGCGCCTCCTTCGCGCATCAGACGCGCGAAGGAAGCGCCGACATCGCCGACGAACGCCTCGTCGATCTGTTCGCCCACCACCCCGCGGACGTCATAAGCCTTGATCACGGCATTCACGAGTTCGCCAGAGCGCGCGAGGGTCGTCATGGGGCTAACCCTAGCGGGCTGCGCCGACTCTTCGGGATCCTGGCCGGACTAGCTACGGATCCGGCAGAACCCGTAGGTGGCCGCGGCGGCCCGTGCGCGCGGTGCGGGGGGCCGCGGCGGCGTTGTCGCGGTAGCCCGGCTGGTCGGCTTCGGCGGCGGGGCGGCGACGCAGGCCCGCTTCGCGGACGGCTTCGGCCAGCGCGGTGAGGTCGTCGTCGTCCGGGGTGCTCGAGGAGAAGCCGCCTTCGTGGCGGACCAGTTCCCAGCCCTTGGGCGCGGTGATGCGGCAGGCGTGCGTTTCGCAGAGATCCCAGGAATGCGGTTCGGCGACGGTGGCCAAGGGTCCGACGACAGCGGTCGAGTCGGAGTACACATAAGTCAGCGTCGCTACAGCCGGGTTCTTGCAGCCGGGTCGGCAGCAACGACGCATAGGGATCACGACGTCGAGATTAGCCCTCCGCGGCCCGAAAGTGGATACGGACACGCCCTAATGGGCGAAGGCGGAGGTACGCATGATCGGCACGGCCGCGCAGCGTTCGTCGGTCTCGAGCGCACGGCCGGAGCGAAGGCGGAGGTACGCCTATTCGGGCTCGGGATCGATCAGATCGGGGTCTACACCGAGGTAGGTCGCGATCTGCTGGACGAGGACCTCGCGCAGCAACTCGACCAGATCGTCGGGATCGGCGGCCCGCAATTCCAGCGGCTTGCGGAACAACACCACTCTGGCGCGAGTGGCAGCACCGTGCCGGTCGACGCCCGCGGGGATCAGCCGCGACAGCGGCACCGGTCCGTCGGCGACCACCTCGTCCGGCCAGGTGACCGAATCAGGATGCAGTGGACGGATTTTCGGCACATCGTCGACGGCGATATCGAGCTTGGTGAGGCGATCGTGCCAGCGGGTGTCCAGTGGGGCGAACGCCTCGAGCACGAGCCGATCGAATTTCTGGCCCCTGGTGCGCCACGCGGGCACTGTCGGCGGAAGCATGGGGCCTCGGACTCCGCGGCCGCGGCGGGTCACCGAACGAGCGGTGGGTGCCGGAGAATGACGCCGGGAACGTGCCATGGGTCTTTCACCTCTCTCGCCTGCACCGTGAAGATCAACAAGGGCGTTCGCCCGGAGACACCGACGTACTGCGCCTGCGTGGCTCCGGGCCAGGCCTGGAGAGAGTCTACTTTCGAACAGTCACTTAACCGATTCCGCGCTTCAGCCTGCGACGCTCTCGTTCCGAGAGACCGCCCCAGATGCCGAAGCGTTCATCATGTGCCAGTGCGTATTCCAGGCACTGGTCACGTACTTCACAGCCCAAGCAGATTCGCTTGGCCTCACGCGTCGAGCCGCCCTTCTCGGGGAAGAACGCCTCGGGGTCGGTCTGAGCGCAGAGGGCACGTTCCTGCCACTGCTCTTCGATCGACTCGAACATTTCGTCGAAGCCCGTAACGACCAGACTCAGCCGGGGAGCCGCGACTTCGCTTACCACGTCCGGTTCCTGCCAGCTCATGTCAGCGCAGACAGCGTGAGCTGCGCCTGCTGTGGAATCGGTCGGCGAGACCAGATCTTCGGTCATCGTTCCGCCTCCTCACTATGTGTTAGCGCAGAATGATTCTTTCCGTCGGTCCGAATGAGATCTCCGACGGCCCAACACCGCGACGTAGTCTCGCGGGCTTCCCCGAGCCTGCCTTCCGGCGAGTGGGAACCTTCTCGCAAACGTCCCCTGCGCTGTGTCCTCGCGCCGTGGCCGTTTCCGGCGACGTGGAACCCTCTCGCAAACGCCCCCGCGCTATGCCCTCTCGCGGTGACCGGAATGACATGTCTGTGATTAGACACGCCGCACTTGCCGGTGGTCAACCCGCCGTCACCCTTCCGTTACACTCCGCACCCGCCTTTCGTGTTGATCTTGTTATGTGCCGTGGCAAATGACCAGCAACTTCGCCGTAATTCGGCGCGGAAGCGACGGGCAACCGTCACTCACTAGGCTGTGACCCTGTGACTGCACAACACGCGGTGCGCGAGCCCAAGATCGCCGTTCTCGTCGGCGGTGTCGGCGGTGCCCGGTTCCTCCAAGGCGTCCGGCAGCTGCTGCCCGAAGCCGACATCTCGGCCATCGTCAACGTCGGCGACGACGTCTGGATGCATGGCCTTCGCATCTGTCCCGACCTCGACACCTGCATGTACACCCTCGGCGGTGGCATCGACACCGAGCGTGGCTGGGGCCACGCCGACGAAACCTGGCACGCGAAAGAGGAGCTGGCGAAATACAACGCCCAGCCCGATTGGTTCGGCCTGGGCGATCGCGATATCGCCACCCACCTCATTCGCACCGAAATGCTGCGCGCCGGATATCCGCTGTCCGCGGTCACCGAAGCGCTGTGCAATCGCTGGCAGCCGGGGGTGAAGCTGATTCCGGCTACCGACGATCGCTGCGAAACCCACGTGGTGGTCAGCGATCCCGACAATGCTGGCGAACGTCGCGCGATCCACTTTCAGGAATGGTGGGTGCGGTACCGCGCGGCGCTCCCGACTCACGGATTTGCCTCGATCGGCGCCGAGCAAGCCTCGCCGGCGCCGAATGTGACCGAAATCATAGGCTCCGCTGACGCCGTGTTGCTGGCCCCGTCCAACCCCGTCGTGAGCATCGGCGCGATCCTCGCCGTGCCCGGAATCAGAGGCGCGCTACGCACCAGCGAAGCCAAGGTGATCGGGCTCTCGCCGGTGATCGACGGAAAGCCGTTGCGAGGCATGGCCGATGAGTGTCTGACCGCGATCGGCGTGGAGTCCACCGCGGAGGCGATCGGCCGCCACTACGGCGCCCGCTCGGCCACCGGCATCCTCGACGGGTGGCTGGTGCACTCCACCGACTCCGCCGATGTTCCCGGCGTGGAGGTGCGCAGCGTTCCGCTGTTGATGACCGACCCCGAGGCCACCGCTGAAATGGCGCGCGCCGCATTGGAATTGGCGGGAGTGAAGGTATGAGTTCGCAGACGAACGACACCGGCGGCGCGTTGCCCGACCACGCCGCCGACGAGTTGCGGATCCTCCCGGTGACCGGGTTGCCGGAGTTCCGGCCCGGCGACGACATCGCCGAACACCTTGTGGCACAGGCACCCTGGCTCGCCGACGGCGACATCATCGTGGTCACCAGCAAGATCGTGTCGAAGGTCGAGGGGCGCATCGTCGTCGCGCCGGTCGACCCCGAGGAGCGCGACACCGCTCGTCGCAAGCTGGTCGAGGACGAAGCCGTGCGAGTGCTCGCGCGCAAGGGCCGCACCCTCATCACCGAGAACCGGCTCGGCATTGTGCAGGCGGCCTCCGGGGTGGACGGCTCCAACGTGGCCGAGGGCGAATTGGTGCTGCTGCCTGTCGATCCCGACGGCAGCGCGAAGTCACTGCGCACCGCGCTCGCCCAGCGGCTCGGCGTCGACGTGGCCGTGGTCATCACCGACACCATGGGCCGGGCCTGGCGCAACGGGCAGATCGACGCGGCCATCGGGTCGGCCGGGCTGCGGGTGCTCCATGATTACGCCGGCTCGGTGGACGGGCAGGGCAACGAGCTGTACGTCACGCAGGTGGCCGTCGCCGATGAGCTCGCCGCCGCCGCCGATCTGGTCAAGGGCAAGCTCGGTGGAGTCCCGGTGGCGGTGGTGCGCGGGCTGCGGACCGACGACGACGGGTCGACCGCGGCGGCACTGCTGCGCGGTGGCATCGACGACCTGTTCTGGCTCGGCACCGCCGAAGCGCTCGAGCAGGGCCGCAAAGAGGCTGTGCCGCTGCGTCGTTCGGTGCGCGCGTTCACCACCGAGGCGGTGGACCCGGAACGGATCCGCGCCGCCGTGGCGGTCGGCCTCACCGCGCCCGCGCCGCACCACACCCGCCCGGTGCGCTTCGTCTGGCTGCGCAAGGCGACGCTGCGGACCCAGCTGCTCGATGCCATGACCGAGAAGTGGAGCGAGGACCTCACCGCCGACGGGCTCGACCCCGAACGCGTGCGGCGTCGGATCGCGCGTGGCCGAATCCTTTTCGACGCGCCGGAAGTGATCATCCCGTTCTGCGTGCCCGATGGCGCCCACGACTATCCCGACGCTCGTCGTCAGGCGGCCGAGCAGACGATGTTCACGGTGGCCGTCGGCGCGGCGGTGCAGGGGCTGCTGGTGGCGCTGGCCGCCGACGGCCTCGGCAGCTGCTGGATCGGCTCGACCATCTTCGCGCCCGAGATCGTTCGCGAGGTCCTCGGGCTCGACGAGGACTGGATGCCGCTGGGCGCCATCGCGATCGGTCATCCCCTGGAGGAGCCGGTGGCGCGCACCGTCGGCTCGCCAGGCGCGGGCCTGGTGGAACTGTGAGCGCGGAGTCGCTGCACGCGTCGGCGACCGAGTTGCTCACGCACTGGGAACCCGAGGCCCGCGCGGATCACTCACTGCGCGAAGCGATTCTGGCCTTCCTCGGCTCGGCTCCCCGCGGGTGTCTGCGCGAACACGCGCCCGGCCACATCACCGCGTCGGCGATCGTGTTGTCGCACGACCGTCGCGACATCCTGCTCACCCTGCACCCGCGCGTCGGTCGCTGGATCCAGTTGGGTGGTCATTGTGAACCCGATGACAAGACCGTGCAGGACGCGGCGCTGCGGGAGGCGGTGGAGGAATCCGGCATCCCCGACCTGATTCTCACGCCGGGTCTCTACGGCGCGCAGGCGCACCCGATCACCTGCTCGCTCGGCGTGCCGACGCGGCATCTGGACCTGCTCTTCGAGATCGTGGCGCCCCCCGGTGCGGTGCCGGTCCGCAGTGCCGAATCGACCGATCTGCGGTGGTGGCCGGTCGACGGGCTACCACCGGGCGCGGACGTGCTACTTCCGGTCAGAGGCCGAATGTAAAGGCCCCTGAAAAGGTCACTGACCTGTAACGACGGCGACCGTGTCCAGTTCGGGCACGGTCGCCGTCCGCGTTATCGAGTCGTCACTGCTTTACAAATTGGCCAATTTGTCTAGACAGCGGACGCATCCGGACATATCGTCTGTGACAGAGAGTTACGCACATCACACGTGTGAGATGTGCCTCGGGACTGGAGACGATGATGTCGACTGATGCCAACGCGTCCGAGCAGCGGGTCGCACCGCCGCAGTGGCGAGATTCCAAGCGATATTTGTGGCTGTGGGGGCTGTTCGCCCCGACCGGCCTGTTCACGATCGCGATCCCCCTGATCTGGGGCCTCAACCAGCTCGGCTGGCATCGCATCGCCGAGATCCCGTTCTGGCTCGGGCCGGTGCTGGTCTACCTCGTGATCCCGCTGGCGGACCTGTTCTTCGGTCCCGACGGCAACAACCCGCCCGACGAGGTGATGGAGTACCTGGAGAACGACAAGTACTACCGCTACCTCACCTACCTGTACCTGCCGTTCCAGTACGCCTCGCTCATCTTCGCCTGCTACATCATCACCGCGCCGAACCTGCACTGGCTGGGCTTCCCCGGCGGCGCCAATGTGGTCGACAAGATCGGTATCGCGATCAGCGTGGGCATGATCGGCGGCATCGGCATCAACACCGCGCACGAACTCGGTCACAAGAAGGTCGAACTGGAACGCTGGCTCGCGCGCATCGCGCTGGCCCAATCGTTCTACGGGCACTTCTACATCGAGCACAACCGTGGTCACCACGTGCGGGTCGCCACTCCGGAGGACCCCGCGAGTTCGCGCATCGGTGAGTCCTTCTGGGCATTCTGGCCGCGCACGGTCTGGGGCAGCCTGCGCTCGGCCTGGCATCTCGAGAAGCAACGTCTTGGTCGGCTCGACAAGAGTCCCTGGACGCTGCGCAACGACGTGCTCAACGCCTGGGCGATGTCGGTGGTGTTGTGGCTCGGATTGATTGCCGTGTTCGGCATCGAGGTGCTGCCGTATCTGATCCTGCAGGCCGTGATCGGGTTCAGCCTGCTCGAGTCGGTGAACTACCTCGAGCACTACGGCCTGGTCCGGCAGAAGACGGCCGGCGGACGCTACGAACGACCCGCGCCCGCGCACAGCTGGAACAGCGACCACATCGTCACCAACATCTTCCTCTACCACCTGCAGCGCCACAGCGACCATCACGCGTATCCGACCCGGCGCTACCAGACGCTGCGCAGCTGGGACGGTGCGCCGAACCTGCCCAGTGGCTACGCCAGCATGATCCTGCTCGGCTACTTCCCGCCGATCTGGCGCAAGGTGATGGACAAGCGCGTGCTCGCGCACTACGGCGGGGACGTCACCCTCGCCAACATCGAACCCAAGCGCCGGGAGCAGGTGCTGGAAAAGTACGGAACCGAGGTCGGGTCGTGAGCGCCTACAAATGTCCGGTGTGTGATTTCGTCTTCGATGAAGCCAAAGGCGCGCCACGCGAAGGATTTCCGCCTGGCACACTGTGGACGGCCGTTCCCGACGACTGGTGCTGTCCGGACTGTGGGGTGCGGGAAAAGATCGACTTCGAGGCGGTAGGAGTTTCGCAGTGACCGACTACAAGCTGTACCAGTGCGCACAGTGCGGTTTCGAGTACGACGAGGCCCAGGGCTGGCCCGACGACGGCATCGCCCCCGGCACCCTCTGGGAAGACATCGCCGACGACTGGACCTGCCCGGATTGCGGTGCCCGCAAGTCCGACTTCTTCATGGTCGAGATCGAACGTTCGTGAGCGTCGCGGGTACCCCGCGCACCGGTTCGCGCATCCCGTACCAGGAGGCCGCGCGCGAACTGCTGCGCAACTCGGTCCTGGACGGGATGCGCGAACTGCTCACCGAGCGTGACTGGTCCAAGGTCACGCTCGGTGACGTCGCGGCCAGGGCCGGGGTGAGCAGGCAGACGCTCTACAACGAGTTCGGTTCGCGCGCGGGGCTCTCACAGGCCTACGCGCTGCGCCTGGCCGACGACCTCGTCGACCATGTGCGCGAGGCGCTCGATGCCAATGTGGGCGATGCCCGCGCCTCGATCCGGGTCGGGATGACCGGCTTCTTCCTCTCCGCCGCGGGCGACCCACTGGTCCGTTCGCTGCTGAGCGGGGAGATGAAGCCGGACCTGTTGCGGTTGATCACGCTGGACGCGGCCCCGCTGCTCGAGCACGCCACCACGCGTCTGACTCAGGTTTTCGTGCACAGCTGGGTGAACGCGACCGATGCCGAGGCCGATGTGCTCGCGCACGCGCTGGTGCGGATCGCGCTGAGCTACATTCCGAATCCACCCGTGCCCGAACGCGACGCCCCGGCCGAGATGAGCGCACTGCTCAGCCCGTACGTCGAGGCAATTGTGCAGGTACGGGGCATCCGTGTCCCATCCGGTGAAGTGGATCACTGAGAGAAGTCACAAGCTCTGATTCGCCCCTGTGTAACCATCACCACGTTTGAGGATCTGCCGCTGTGTAACGCGCCTACGGTCTGTCAGTATTCACATCGGTCGGCGATTGGTCTTTTTGTAGCGGAGCGGGTGTGCAAACGGTTGGCAAACCGGGGGGTCTTCGTGATCCCAAACGGTATCTCTGGGCTTTAGGGCTGATCGCCCCGGCGAGCGCGCTGTTGCCCTCCCAGCTGGTGTTCCATACCAAGGCTGAAGTGTTCTGGTGGATCGGACCTGTCATCGTCCTGATCGCCATTCCCGTGCTGGACTGGATCGTCGGCGAAGACGGCAACAATCCCCGCGACGAGGACTACGCGGCGCTCTCCGCCGACCGGTACTACCGGTGGTGCACCTACCTGTTCCTGCCGATCCAATTGATCAGCCTCGGTGTGGCCTGCTTCATGTGGACGAGCCCCGAGCTGGCCCTGGTCGACAAGCTCGGATTGGCCGCCACGGTCGGCTTCGTCAGCGGCATCGGCATCAACGCCGCCCACGAATTGGGCCACCGGGTGGAGAGTGCCGAAAAATTGCTGTCGAAGATCGCGCTGGCCCAGTCGGGCTACGGGCACTTCTTCGTCGAGCACAATCGCGGACACCACGCCCGCGTGGCAACCCCTGAGGATCCGGCCAGCGCCCGGCTGGGCGAATCGCTGTGGGAGTTCCTGCCGCGCAGCGTGATCGGCGGGTTCCGGTCGGCCGTGCACCTCGAGCGCGCCCGCCTGCTCCGGCAGGGTCGCGGCTGGTGGAGCGCCGACAACAACATTCTGCAGGCCTGGGCGATGACGGCGGTGCTGTTCGGTTCGCTGACGCTCGTGTTCGGCCCGTCCATCCTCCCGTGGCTGGCCGTCCAGGCCGCGATCGGCATCGCGCTGCTCGAGACCGTCAACTACGTCGAGCACTACGGGCTGCTGCGCGCGCGCAAGCCCAACGGCCGCTACGAACGGTGCTCCCCGCGCGACAGCTGGAACTCCGATCGCCTGGTCACCAACATCTTCCTGTTCCATCTGCAGCGCCACAGCGACCACCACGCCAACCCGGGCCGCCGCTACCAGACCCTGCGCAGCAGCGAAGAAGCTCCGCAGCTGCCCGCCGGGTACGCCACCATGATCGTGCTCGCGGCCGTTCCGCCGCTGTGGCGTGCGGTGATGGACCCCAAGGTCGCGGCGCACTACGGCGGCGACCTGAGCCTGGCCAATGTCTCGCCCGCGAAGCCGCGACGGTTGCTGGCCCGATACCGCGCGGCGGCCTGAGACTCCACCTCGGCGGAGGAGGGGAACTCGCGCGGCCCCAGACGGTAACCTAGCCAACGTGACGACCTCAGAACTCCCCGCGCGCACCGAGCTCACCCCCGACGTCCGCAACGGCATCGACTACAAGGTGGCAGACCTCTCGCTGGCCGAATTCGGCCGCAAGGAGATCCGCCTCGCCGAGCACGAGATGCCGGGCCTGATGGCGCTGCGCCGTGAATACCACGACGTCCAGCCGCTGAAGGGCGCGCGAATCTCCGGATCGCTGCACATGACGGTCCAGACCGCCGTCCTGATCGAAACCCTCGTTGCTCTCGGCGCCGACGTGCGCTGGGCCTCCTGCAACATCTTCTCCACCCAGGATCACGCCGCCGCCGCCATCGTGGTCGGCCCGAACGGCACCGTCGACGAGCCCAAGGGCATCCCCGTCTTCGCCTGGAAGGGCGAGACGCTGGAGGAGTACTGGTGGGCCGCCGAGCAGATGCTCACCTGGCCGAACGCCCCGGCCAACATGATCCTCGACGACGGTGGCGACGCGACCATGCTCGTGCTGCGCGGCGCGCAGTTCGAGAAGGCCGGTCTGGTTCCGCCCGCCGACGCCGATCACTCGGCCGAGTACACGGTGTTCCTCGACCTGTTGCGCGAGAGCCTCGAGGCCGACAAGACCAAGTGGAGCGTCATCGCCGACTCGGTCAAGGGCGTCACCGAGGAGACCACCACCGGCGTGCTGCGGCTGTACCAGTTCGCCGCTGCGGGTGAGCTGGTGTTCCCGGCGATCAACGTCAACGACTCGGTCACCAAGTCCAAGTTCGACAACAAGTACGGCACCCGCCACTCGCTGATCGACGGCATCAACCGCGGCACCGATGTGCTCATCGGCGGCAAGAAGGTGCTGATCTGCGGTTACGGCGATGTCGGCAAGGGCTGCGCCGAGTCGCTGGCCGGCCAGGGCGCGCGCGTGCAGGTCACCGAGATCGACCCGATCAACGCGCTGCAGGCGCTGATGGACGGCTACGACGTGGTCACCGTCGAGCAGGCGATCGGCGACGCCGACATCGTCATCACCTCGACCGGCAACAAGGACATCATCACCCTCGACCACATGAAGGCGATGAAGGATCACTCGATCCTGGGCAACATCGGCCACTTCGACAACGAGATCGACATCGCGGCGCTGGAGCGTTCGGGCGCGACCCGGATCAACATCAAGCCGCAGGTCGACGAGTGGACCTTCCAGGAGACCGGCAAGGCGATCATCCTGCTGTCCGAAGGTCGCCTGCTGAACCTGGGCAACGCCACCGGCCACCCCTCGTTCGTCATGTCCAACAGCTTCTCCAACCAGGTCATCGCCCAGATCGAGCTGTGGACGAAGCCGGAAGAGTACGACAACGAGGTCTACCGCCTGCCCAAGCACCTCGACGAGAAGGTCGCCAAGATCCACGTCGAGGCCCTCGGCGGCACCCTGACCAAGCTCACCAAGGATCAGGCCGAGTACATCAACGTGGACGTGGAAGGCCCGTACAAGCCGGAGCACTACCGCTACTGAGTTCTGTACGCCACGGTGGCCCGTCGACCTTCGGTCGGCGGGCCACCGTCGTCATCCGGCGGGTAATCTGCTGCGCATGGGCGTACTGATTGCGGTCGAGGGGCTCGATGGTGCCGGTAAGCGGACTTTGATCGACGGGCTGATCGCCGAATTGTCCGCGAAGGGCTTGCGGGCGGACAGTCTGGCCTTTCCGCAATACGGGCATTCGATCCACGCCGATCTGGCGGCGGAGGCGCTGCGCGGGGGCAACGGCGACCTGGCCGGCTCGATCAACGGCATGGCGATCATGTTCGCGCTCGACCGGGCGGCGGCGCGCGCGGAGCTGTCGGACCTGTTGGGCGGCAACGACATCGTGATCCTGGACCGATGGGTGGCGTCCAACGCGGCCTACTCGGCCGCGCGGGCGCACCAGGACGCCGACGGCCAAATCGTGTCGTGGGTGGGCGATCTGGAGTTCGGCAGACTCGAACTGCCGACGCCGGATCTCACCGTTCTGCTCGACGTGCCCACCGAGGTGGCGGCCGAACGCGCCCGGCTCCGAGGCGAACTCGACGACACCCGCGCCCTCGATGCCTACGAACGGGACGGCGGTCTGCAGCGGCGCACCGGCGAGGTCTATCGTGAACTCGCCGACCGCGACTGGTTCGGCCGGTGGTGGACATACCGATCCGATGACGATAGGCCTGCGTTACTCACCCTCTGCTCGGAAATCTTTTCCGGATAAGGTTGGATACGCGACGGGTTCACACCATTAATGGCGTGGCGGCCCGATCCTGGCCATGGAGATGACAACATAGGACTATGAAGCCCAAGATTCTGGTCGTCGACGACGATATGGCACTCGCTGAGATGCTGACCATCGTCTTGCGCGGGGAAGGGTTCGACCCGCATGTGGTGGGCGACGGCACACAGGCCCTGTCAGCGGTGCGGGAGATCCGCCCCGACCTGGTACTGCTCGACCTGATGCTGCCCGGCATGAACGGCATCGACGTATGTCGGGTGCTGCGGGCCGATTCCGGCGTTCCGATCGTCATGCTCACCGCCAAGACCGATACGGTCGATGTGGTCCTCGGCCTGGAGTCCGGTGCCGACGACTACATCGTCAAACCCTTCAAGCCCAAGGAGCTCGTCGCCCGCGTGCGGGCGCGTCTGCGCCGCACCGAGGACGAGCCCGCCGAGCTGCTCTCGATCGCCGACATCGTCATCGACGTGCCCGCGCACAAGGTGACCCGCGGCCCTGGGCAGATCTCGCTCACCCCACTGGAGTTCGACCTGCTGGTCGCGCTCGCGCGCAAGCCGCGTCAGGTGTTCACCCGCGAGGTACTGCTCGAACAGGTGTGGGGCTACCGGCACGCCGCCGACACCCGTCTGGTGAACGTGTACGTGCAGCGACTGCGCGCCAAGGTCGAGAAGGATCCGGAGAACCCGGAGATCGTGCTCACCGTGCGCGGCGTCGGTTACAAGGCCGGACCGCCGTGATCGGTCACTGCGGGGCGCCGCTGTGACCACTGGTCCAGTGGCGCAGCTGCGGCGATGGGCGAGCCCGATCATGGCCTGGTTCCAGGCCGTCGGGACCGCACTCGGCCACCTGTGGCGCCGATCGCTGCAGCTGCGGGTCATCGTCTCGACGTTGACCCTGTCGCTCATCGTGATCACGATCCTCGGGGTCGTGCTCACCGGTCAGATCACCGACCGGCTCCTCGAAGCCAAGATCAACGCGGCTGTCGAGGAGATGGATCGTGCCCGCAGCACGATCGAGAACAAGATGTCCGGCGTTCCGTCCGGTAACAGCCAGGATCAGCAACTCGCCGACGCGCGAGCCGCGCTGTCCAGCCGTGGTGGCACCGGACAGTCCAGCGGCGCCGCGGGCAGTTTCGACTCGGCGCTGGCGATGGTCGGCGGCACTCCGCCACACGAGATCGCGGCCGGACCGCTCGCCGAGGTGCCGCAGGAGCTGCGCCGATTCGTCCAGCGCAATCAGGTCTCCTACCAGTTCACCACCGTCGCCGACCCCGACGGCTACCGCGGGCGCGCGCTGGTCATCGGCAGCCCGAGCGCCGAGGTCGCGACCTTGGAGATCTACCTGATCTTCCCGCTGGCCAGCGAGGAATCGAGCCTGTCGCTGATGCGCGGCACGATGCTCATCGGTGGCGTGGTGCTGCTGGTGTTGCTCGCCGCGATCACCGCGCTGGTGACCAGGCAGGTGGTGCTGCCGATCCGATCGGCGGCGCGGATCGCGGGCCGATTCGCCGACGGCCGACTCAAAGAACGCATGCTGGTGCGCGGCGAGGACGACATGGCCCGGCTCGCGCAAGCGTTCAACGAGATGGCCGAGAGCCTGTCGAACCAGATCACCCAGCTCGAGGAATTCGGCAATCTGCAGCGCCGCTTCACCTCCGATGTCAGCCACGAACTGCGCACCCCACTCACCACGGTGCGCATGGCGGCCGACCTCATCCACGGCTCCAGCGACGATCTCGATCCCGCCCTCGCGCGCAGCTCCGAACTGCTCGTCAACGAACTGGACCGGTTCGAGGGCCTGCTCAACGACCTGCTCGAGATCTCCCGCCACGACGCGGGTGTGGCCGAACTGCAGATCGAATCGCTGGATGTGCGGATGTGCGCGCGTGCCGCGATCTCCACGGTCCGCCATCTGGCTCGCGACGCCCAGGTCGAGGTGGTGATCGACCTGCCGGAGGAGCCGGTGGTCGCCGAGGTCGACCCGCGCCGCGTCGAGCGCGTGCTGCGCAACCTGCTGGCCAACGCGATCGACCACTCCGAGGGCAAGCCGGTGCTGATCCGCATGCGCGGCGACGCCGAGTCCAACGCTGTCGCGACTGTGGTGCGCGATCAGGGCGTCGGGCTGCGGCCGGGCGAGGAAAAGCTGGTGTTCAACCGGTTCTGGCGCTCCGACCCCTCGCGGGTGCGTCGCTCGGGTGGCACCGGGCTCGGCTTGTCGATCAGCGTCGAGGACGCGAATCTGCACGAGGGCAGGCTCGAGGCCTGGGGCGATCCCGGCGTCGGCGCGAGCTTCCGGCTGCTGCTCCCGATGGTGCGCGGCCGCAAACTCGGGCAGAGCCCGCTCGCCCTGGAACCGATGCTGCGCAAGGTCCCCGCGCTGCCGGAAGCCGAACCCGAGCCGACGACCGTCGAAGCCGAACCGGCCGGACCGACCGCGGACGAGGCGACGGGATCGGAGACGGCCGACGTGGAGCCGACCGGAGCCGACTCGGCCGCACCCGACTCGACTGTTGTCGAACTGACGGTCGTCGAGCCGGGAGACGAACCGCGAGACGACCCCTCGGCCGACGATTCCGGTATCGAACCGCCTGCGGCAGGCGCGCACCCGGCGACCAACGGCCGCGACGCGGCCCCCGACGCCGACCGCGACGAGTCGACGCCTACCGAGACCAGAGACAGGAAGTCATGACTAGTGCGCGTGGTGATCGTCGGGATCGGCACGGCGCCGCACTGGTCGCGGCGGTTCTGGCCGGGCTGATGGTGCTCACCGGGTGCGCCAGCCTGCCGGAGTCCTCCGCACCGCAGGCACTCGGCACGATCAACCGCGCGCCCACCTCCGAGGGCCCGACCCCGCCGACCTCCGGCCGCGACCCCGACCTGCTGCTGGGCGACTTCCTCACCGCCAGCGCCGACCCCACCAACCAGCACGCCGCGGCCCGCCAGTACATGGCGCCCGAGACAGCGGGCAGCTGGAACGACGAGGCGAGCACCACCATCGTCGACGATCGCCCCGACACCCTGCGCGAGTCGCGGTCGGGCGACAAGGCCAGCTATGTGCTGCGCGCCCGCAAGGTCGGCGAGCTCGCCCGCGACGGCGGTTACCGCGCCACCGAGGGCACGCTCGAGAACAAGATCGAGATGAGCAAGATCGACGGCGAGTGGCGGATCACCGAGCTGCCGCCGGGCGTCGTGATGGGCAACGACGCGTTCGTCAAGTCCTACCACCGCTACGTCCTGCACTACATCGACCCGGGCAACTCGCTCCTGGTCCCGGATCCGCGCTGGATCTCGGTGCCGCGCGCCCAGCTCACCGAGCGATTGATCGGCATGCTCGCCGAAGGCCCGCAGTCCACGATCGCCCCGGTGGTGCGCAACCAGTTGGCGCAGCCGGTCTCGCTGCGCGGTCCGATCACCAAGGCCAACAACGAACCGGGTGACGTCGGTGTCGGTATCGGGGGAGTGCGCATCGACTTCGCCGGGATCGGCGGACTCGGCCAGCGCGATCGCGAACTGCTCGCCGCGCAGGTGGTGCTCACCCTGGCCGGCGCCGACATCCTCGGACCGTACGTGCTGCTCGCCGACGGTAAACCGCTCGACGACCGGTACGCGGCCAACGGCTGGTCGGTCGCCGATGTCGACCAGTACAGCGCCTCGGCGCCCGGCCAGAACCGGATCGGCCTGCACGCCCTGCGCAACGGCGCCCTGGTGCAGGTCACCCCGGACGGGATCGTCACCCCGAGTGGTTCCTTCGGCGAGGCGACCAACCTGCAGTCCGTCGGCATCTCGGCCGACGGACAGTTCGTCGCCGCGGTCGCCGACTCCGGCAAACCGCTGCCAGAAGCCGCCCGCACCCTGCTCATCGGCAATTACGGGGCCAAGGCGTTCGCGGTCGCCGAGGGTGCCAGCATCGCCCGTCCGTCCTGGACCAGCGACGGCGGCGCCGCCTGGACCGTGATCGACGGGGACCGGGTCATCCGGGCGGTCACCGATCGGGCCACCGGCAATGTCTCCACCGAGGACGTCGACATCACGGCTCTGTTCGAAGGCGCGGGCGCTCCACGTCCGCCGATCAGCGAGGTGGTGGTCTCGCGCACCGGCGTGCGCGCGGCGCTGATCGCCGACGGCAAGGTGTATGTGGCGGTGGTCCAACGTCGCCCCGACGGCAAGTACGCGCTCACCTCACCGCTGCCGCTCGCGCTCGGCCTGAGCTCGCGCGCGGTGTCGTTGAGCTGGGTCACCGGCGACACGATCATGGTGGCCCGCGAGGGCAATGTCGACCCGGTCTTCACCGTCTCCATCGACGGTTCGCAGTTCAGTGCGGTGACCTCGCAGAATCTCACTCCGCCGGTGCGGGTGGTGACGGCGGCCCCGGCCACGCAGTACGTGGCCGATTCCCGGGCCGTCCTGCAGCTACAGACCGCCGATCCGACCCGCAACGACCGTTTCTGGCGTGAGGTACCCGGATTGACCGGAGAACGGGTTGTGCCGGTCTTGCCGAGCTGATCATGTCGGTGCCCGCTGTCATGCTCGTGCGCTATGAGAACCCTGCTGGACCTGATCCTGCCCGATCGGTGCGGTGGCTGCGGTGCGGTCGGCGAGAGTTGGTGCGCCGAGTGCGCGGCCGAACTCGCCCGCGATCCCGTCCGGGTGCGGCCGCGCGCTGATCCCGGTGTTCCGTGCTGGGCGCTCGGTCCTTACGCCGGTGTGGGCAAGCGGGCGGTGCTGGCAGCCAAGGAACAGAACAGGCGCGACCTCGCCGCCCCACTCGGGCTGGCGCTCGCCCACGCGCTTGCCCGCTTGCGTGCCCCCGATCGCCCGCTGTTGCTCGTGCCCGCGCCGACCAGAACCGCGGCGGCGCGCCGGCGCGGTGGTGACCCGGTGGCCCGCTCGGCCGAGGTCGCGGCACGGTGGCTGATCGATTGCCGGAGCGTGCCGCTGCTGCGGATGGGACGCGGTGTCCGGGATTCGGTGGGCTTGACGACGCATGAGCGTTCCCACAATGTGCGCGGCAAGATCATGACTGTCGCCGAACCGGACGAATGGGTCGCCGTCAGCGCGAAAGCCCAGGTAGTGCTGGTAGACGACGTGCTCACCACCGGTGCCACCGCCTGCGAATCGACACGTGTTCTCAGCCGGATCGGCATAGTTCCGCGCGCGGTTTTGGTGACCTGCGCGGCTTGACTGATGAAAGTTCGCGTGAACAGTGGCGGACTTGCCGATGGCGGACTAGCGTCGCGAGCACACACCGAACCACAAGTTTGGGAGGTGGTGCCGCGGATACAGGTGCCGGGCGATTCCCGATCGGCACAGCTCAATCCCGCCGCCCTACGTTGGTAGTTGTGCGGCCATATCCGGGAGGTACGCGTGACGACTTCTTCACGGGCATCAGTGCAAGATGCTGAACCCACCACGGCACTCCAGAACGGTGCCACCGAGACGATCGACTTCGAGACCCCGAACGCCGAAGTGGTGGTCTCCGGTCGCAACGTCGAAATCCCTGACCACTATCGAATCTACGTCGCGGAGAAGCTGTCTCGGTTAGAGCGCTTCGACCCGTCGATCTTCCTCTTCGATGTGGAACTGTTCCACGAACGCAACCGTCGTCAACGCAAGGCCTGTCAGCGTGTGGAGATCACCGCGCGCGGCCGTGGACCGATCGTGCGCGCCGAGGCGTGCGCCGACAGTTTCTACGCCGCGCTCGAATCGGCCACCCAGAAGATCGAGAGCAGACTGCGCCGGGCCAAGGACAAGCGGCGCGTCGTGCACTACGGCGACAAGACGCCGGTCTCGGTCGCGCAGGCCACTGCCACACTGGTCGACGAGTCGCTGTTCACCCCGCCGGACGGTTCCGCTGCCCACGACCACGACGAGGCAATCGACGAGACGGGCCCCGGCCACATCGTGCGCACCAAGGTGCACACCGCGACGCCGATGTCGGTGGACGACGCCCTCTATCAGATGGAATTGGTCGGCCACGACTTCTTCCTCTTCCATGACAAAGAGACCGACCGCCCGTCGGTGGTCTACCGCAGACACGCCTTCGACTACGGCCTGATCAAGCTGGCCTAGAACCCTGACCGATCCGGGCATCCGCTGTGCGGGTGTCCGGATCTTGTTAGTTCAGCCGCCGAAGGTCTCGTGATGTACGGCCTCGGTCAACGATCGGCCGGACCGCCAGCCGAAACGTTCCAGGTCCGGCACCTGCTGGAACGCGTCGACCGGGCCCACGCACAGCCAGGCCACCGGCTTGATCCCGGTGGGCAGGCCGACGAGTTCGCGCAGGAATTCCGGATCGTAGAACGACACCCAGCCCACCCCCACCTGCTCGGCGGTCGCCGCGAGCCACAGATTCTGGATCGCCAGCACGGTGGAGTACACGCCGGTCTCCGGCACACTCGCCCGCCCGAGCACCTGTGGGCCGCCACGCGAATCATCGTGCGTGACAACCACACCCGTACCGCTCTCGACGATTCCGTCGATCTTGATCGGCGCGAAGGTCATCGCGCGCTCGGCGGGCAGCGCCGCACCGAACTCGACCCGCTTGTCCGCCACATGGTCGGCGAAACGGCGCAGGGTCTCGGCCTGGCGAACCACCACGAAGTCCCACGGTTGTGAGTTCCCGACGCTGGGCGCGCGATGCGCGGCGTCGAGGATCCGCAGGAGGGTGTCGTCGTCGACGAGCTCGCCGGTGTATTCGGCGCGCACGTCACGACGCAAACGGATCGCGTCGTAGACGCTCAGCTGATCGGCACTCACGCCGACCATACAACCGCAGCCGGTCAGGCCATGGTCCGGCGGGCCAGCTTGCGGCCGGCGGCCAGTGCGGTGCGCAGTCCCTGGCGACGCCCGGTCACCGGGTCGATCGAGGGGGTGGTGTTGCCGGCGAACAGGCGTTCGGACTTGGTCTCCGGCGCATCGTCGGTGGTGTGGCGCAGGTACTTGTTCGGCAGCGACAGCTTGAGGATGGTGCGCCACGACTTGAAGTACTGCACCGGCAGCGAACCGGTGGTGTAGGGCAGGTCGTACTTCTCGGCCAGCTCGCGCACCCGCACCGCGATGGCGGCGTAGCGGTTGCTCGGCAGGTCGGGGAACAGGTGGTGCTCGATCTGGTGGCTGAGGTTGCCGCTCATGAAGTGCAGCAGCGGTCCGCCGCTGATGTTGGCGCTGCCCAGCATCTGGCGCAGGTACCACTCGCCCTTGGTCTCGTTCTCGATGTCGGCCTTGGTGAACTTCTCGGCGCCGTCGGGGAAGTGTCCGCAGAAGATGATCGCGTTGGTCCACACATTGCGCATCACGTTGGCGGCGATGTTGGCGGTGAGCGTGGTGACGAACGACGGGCCGGTGAGCAGCGGGAAGACCACGTAGTCCTTGGCGGCCTGCTTGCCGATCTTCTTCAGGACCAGGGTGCGGTCGGCTTCGAACTGCTTCCACTCGGGCGAGTCCTTGGCCCACTTCTTCTTGGCGACCTTGCCCAGCTCGAGGTGCTGGATCGCGACGCCGTACTCGAACAGCGCCTGGAGCAGGAAGTTGTAGATGGGGTTGCCCAGGTAGAACGGCATCCAGCGCTGGTCACGGGTGACGCGAAGCAGGCCGTAGCCGATGTCGTCGTCCATGCCGAGCACGTTGGTGTACTTGTGGTGCAGGAAGTTGTGGGTGATCTTCCAGTGCGCCGACGGGCCGGCGTTGTCCCATTCCCAGGAGGTGGAGTGGACTTCCGGATCGTTCATCCAGTCCCACTGCCCGTGCATGACGTTGTGCCCGATCTCCATGTTCTCGATGATCTTGGCGGAGCCGAGCAGGGCGACGCCGGCCAGCCAGGCCGGGGGCAGGAAGCTGGCGAACAGAACCGTGCGGCCGCTGATCTCGAGCGCACGCTGTAGCCGGATGACATTGCGGATATAGCGCGCGTCGGCCGCGCCGCGAGAGGATTCGATCTCCCGGCGGATCGCATCGAACTCCGCGCCTAGAGCTTCGACATCCGCTGCGGTGAGGTGCGCATATTCCTTGACATCCGAGATCGCCATGGCGGCTACAGTACCGTAAGTTACGAGAGCGTAGGTTGGCGATTTTCGGGACGAAATGTGTGATAAGTCCTATTGCGCGATCGAGATGGAAATGTTATCGAGCATGGCGAGCCATGCGACGAGCTGCCTTGTCCCGCAACACGCCCCGTTCGCGCACGGCGCGTTCACCCAATGCCCGCTTGGCCTCGCGCAGCGCCAGCTTCTCCTGCCGGGCTCGAGCCTTGAGCGCCGTCTTCGCCTCGCGCAGCACTTCCTTCTCGTGCCGCGCCTTGATCTCGAGCGAGACCTTGGCATCGTGCAGCGCCGAGCGCAGACCGAAACGCTTTCCGGTCTCCGGGTCGACCCGCAGGCTGTCGGGCAGCGAGATGCCGGCGAACTTGCGCTCCGACGACGTCTCGGGCGCATCGTCGGCGGTGCGCTTGAGGAAGCGATCCGGCAGCGCCAGCTTGTGGATGGTGCGGAAGGCCAGCAGGTACTGCTTGCCCAGCGATCCGGTGGTGTAGGGCAGGTCGTACTTGTCGCACAGTTCGCGCACCCGGACCGCCACCTCCGAGTACCGATTGCTCGGCAGGTCGGGGAACAGGTGGTGCTCGATCTGGTAGCAGAGGTTGCCGCTCATGAACGCCATCACGGGGCCGGCCTTGAAGTTGGCGCTGCCCAGCATCTGGCGCAGGTACCACTCGCCCTGGGTCTCCCCGTCGAGCTGCTCGGCGGTGAACTTCTGCGCGCCGTCGGGGAAGTGGCCGCAGAAGATCACGGCGTACGACCAGAGATTGCGGACGAGGTTGGCGGTGGCGTTGGCCTTGAGCGTCGACTTCCAGGCCGGACCGGTCAGCGCCGGGTAGATCACGAAATCCTTGGCGACCTGGCGGCCCGCCTTGCGGTAGAACTCGATATCGGGGGGCGAGGTCATCGTGGCGCCCTTGACGCCGGCCAGTTCCTTCTCGATGCCGAGATCGTGCAGCGCGATACCCCACTCGAAGGTCGCGGCCAACAGCAGATTGGCGGCGGGCTGGACCAGATGCACCGGACGCCACGCCTCGTCGCGGGTCATCCGCAGAATGCCGAAGCCGAGGTCCTCGTCCTTGCCGAGCACGTTGGTGTAGGTGTGGTGCGAATAGTTGTGCGCCCGGCGCCACTGCGCCGAGGTGCCGGTCATGTCCCACTCCCAGGTGGTGGAGTGGATCTCGGGATCGTTCATCCAATCCCATTGGCCGTGGCTCACATTGTGGCCCAGCTCCATGTTCTCGATGATCTTGGCGACCGAGAGCATCGCGGTGCCGCCCAGCCACGCCCAGCGGTTGCGGCTGCCGAACAGCACCGCGCGCCCGGCGACCTCGAGAGCTCGCTGGGCGGCGATGGTGCGGCGGATGTAGCGGGCGTCGCGCTCGCCACGGGAGGTCTCCACCGAACGGCGGATCGAATCGAGTTCTTTCCCCAGTGTCTCGATGTCGGCCGCCGTCAGATGGGCGAAGGCCTGAATATCGGTGATGGCCACCGGGGGTCCTCCTGTTGATTATCAGCAGCTGATGCCGCGGGTTCTCGGCCTGGGAACCTCGATCTTGCCTCGTCGAGGGCGCTGCTCGGTCGCACTCTTCGGCGAGTCCGGAATCGAGACGCCGAAAAACCTGGCGCTGCGCGCCTAGGGCTGTCGCCTCGATGCTGTTCGGCCTGTGAGTGATCCTAAGTCGCGCCCTCAGGCATTGATCGAAGTGAGGGGCCTAAGCGATAGCCGCCGGTCACGGGTTGTGGCCGACGCATAGGTCAAGGGTACCCGCTCGGCGGTTCGGCAACCGGTTAGATGTCCAGCGTGCAGTCGCCGGCGGCGGCGGAGATGCAGGTTTGCACCTTGTCGCCGGGCTGACGTTCGTCGCCGTTGCGGAGGTCGCGGGCGTGTCCGGCGGACAGCGTCACCACGCAGGTCTGGCAGATGCCCATCCGGCAGCCGAAGGGCAACTGCACGCCGACGGACTCACCGGCTTCGAGCAGGCTGGTGGCGCCGTCGACGGTGAGGGTGCGTCCGGTGGTGCCGAAGGTCACCGTGCCGCCCTCGCCGATCGCGGAGCGTTCCACCTCGAAGCGCTCGATGTGCAGCTGGTCGCCCACGCCCGCGTTCTTCCAGTGGCTTTCGATCGCGTCGAGCATCGGGGCAGGCCCGCAGGCCCAGGTCTCGCGTTCGCGCCAGTCGGGGTAGAGCTCGTCGAGGCTGGCCAGGGAGAACAGGCCGTGGGCATCGGTGAGCTGCAGGTGGGAGACGAAGCTGGGGTGCTTGTCGTGCAGGGCGCGCAGTTCGGCGCCGAACATCACGTCGGCGTCGGTGGGTGCGGAGTGGACGTGCACCACATCGTTGACGCCGTCGCGCCGGTCCATCGTGCGCAACATCGACATGACCGGGGTGATCCCGCTGCCCGCGGTGAGGAACAGCACCTTCGCCGGCGGCGGCTCCGGCAGCACGAACCCGCCCTGCGGCGCGGCCAGCCGCACGATGGTGCCCGCGGCCACCCCGTTGACAAGGTGGCTGGACAACTTGCCTTCCGGCATCGCCTTCACCGCGATGGAGATGAGCCGCTTGCCGCCCTCGCCGGTCCAGTCCGGCGGGCAGGTGAGCGAGTAGGAACGCCAGTTCCAGCGGCCGTCGATCAGGATGCCGATGCCGATGTACTGCCCGGGGCGGTACTTGAAATCGAAGCCCCAGCCCGGCTTGATCACCAGGGTCGCCGAGTCGGCGGTCTCCTTCTGGACCTCGACGATGCGCCCGCGCAGTTCGCGTGCCGACCACAGGGGGTTGGCCAGATGCAGATAGTCGTCGGGCAGCAGGGGAGTGGTGACCCGGGCTACCGCGCCGCGCAAGATATTCAGCTTGCCGCCGCGGTCGGCGACCTGCGCCGCCGGTGCTTCGAGCCATTCCCGGAACTTGTCGATGACCATGCTGTGCGATTTCTCCCTGTCGTGCATCCGGTCCACCGTGGGGTAGCCCTCTCGCAGCCAGGTTACGGCATCGTAGGTTCAGTGCCAGTTGTGAACATTGGGCAACCCCGCCGCCGCCCGCCGCAAATTACAACAGCTCGAGCAGGAACGGCAGTTCTTGTGGTGCGTACCAGGCAAGCTGGTGGTCCTCCGCGTCACCGAGCACGAATTCCGCGTCGGTATCGCCGAGGTCAGCGGCGTCGATGACGTCCACCGCCTTGGCCACCTGCGGCTCGGCCTCGGCCAGGTCCACATGCACGGCCGCGACCTGTTCGAAGGTGACCGGCCCCGACAGCTTCACCACAGCATCGTCGAGATCGGGCCGCAGTTTCGCCCCCGCTACATCCGCCGCGATCACCGCGCGCCGATACACCGGGCCACCCGGGGTGGTGGCCGAGCCCTCGGCGTCGTCGTCGAGATCGTCGAGTCCGTCGCGCTCGGCGCCGATCAACCGCATGGAGGCCCGGGCGGCTTCCTGCATCGCCACTTCGGCGAGCTCCTCGTCGTCGCCCGCGGCGTAGGCCTCGCGCAGCGCGGGCGTCACGGCGAACGCGGTCGCCCCGAGCGGGAGCAGTTGCTGCTCGTCGACGAGTTGGCGCAGCAGCGGAATCGTCGCCGGGATGTAGACGCGCATCGTGTCGTTCTCAGAGACAGGCACCGAGCAACTCCTCCATCGATTCGTGCACCGATGCCGCGAGGACATCGATATCGGCCATGGCGTCGCGGTCGGCGTTGAGTCCGTAGAAGACCTGACCGTCGTACGAGGTGAGCCCGAAACTCAACGTCTGATTGCGCAGCAGCGGTGATACCGGATACATCTCCAGCATGCGCGCGCCGCCGATGTACATCGCGGTCTGTGGTCCCGGCGCGTTGGTGATCACCAGATTGAAACTGTTGTCGGCGAAGGTACTCGCCGCGCGCACACTCATCGCGTGCAGGCTCGCGGGCGCGAACCCGGCCAGGTGCACGAGTGTGCGCGCCCGCACCCCGCGGCGCTGCCTGCCCGCCGCTTCGGTGGCATGCGAGATGTGGGAGAGCCGCATCGTCGGATTCGGTTCGCCCACGGGCAGATCGATGAGGAACGAGGACACCTCGCTGGCCGGGGTCAGCTGATTGTCGCCGTCGACATAGACCGACATCGGCACCACCGCGCGCAGATTGGTCGACTCGACCAGTGCCTCGTTGCGCGAGAGCAGCCAGTTGCGCAGCGCCCCGGTGACCACCGCGAGCACCGCGTCGTTGATCGAGCAGTCGAAATGCCTGCGGATCGTGCGGTAGTCGTCCAGATCGGTGCGCACCACGTCGAAGCGGCGGCTGCGCGAGGTGCGGGCGTTGAGCGGGCTGTCCGGCGCCGCGCTCGAGGTCGCCGCGCGCACCACGCTGGCCGCGGCCTTCACCGCCATCCGCGTGCCGCGCACCACCCCGAACGCGTTCGATCCGGCGTCGCGCATCACGCTGTAGGCCTCGCGCGGTTGCGCGGCCAGTTGCGAGAGCGCTCCGGCGAGCAGTTCCACATCGGTGGGTTCGCGCGGCGCACGCCACGAGTCGTCGGCCAGTTCGCGCGGCAGCGGGGAGTTGTCGAGGATCACGTGCCCGATCTCCAGGGCGGTGTCACCGTCGACGAGTGCCGAGTGCGACTTGGTGAACACCGCGGCGCGCCCGTCGGCGAGGCCCTCGATCAGGTACATCTCCCACAGTGGTCGTCCCTGGTCCAGGGGTCGCGACGCGAGCCGGGCGACGAGATCGTAGAGCTGGCCGTCGCTGCCGGGACTCGGCAGCGCGGAACGCCGGATGTGATAGCTGATGTCGAAACGGCTGTCCTCGACCCAGACCGGCCTGCCCATGGCGAGCGGGATCTCGCGCACCTTGCGGCGGTAGCGCGGCACCATCGGCAGCCGGGATTCGACCAGGTCGACGAGGCGTTCGTAGTCCAGTACCTGGCCTGTGCTGTCGGGGGAGGAGTTGTTCAGGATCGCGAGAGAGCCGATGTGGATCGGGTTACTGCTCGACTCGAGCCGATAGAACGACGCGTCCTGCGGCGTCAATCTCGTGATCACGCGCTCCGAAGCTCCTTCCGGTGCCGTATGGCGCTGATCGGGCACGCGCTACATCCTACGTCACGGCAGGTGAATCGCGGTGCCGGGCAAGGAGGCTCGCCGAGCGTCGTGACCTGGGGTAATGACTGCGCCGGTACGCCGGGCACGGGTCCGCGCCGCCGGGTACGGTGGTCTGCGGACTACCATCGCCGTTGAACACAACTCCGACCAGAGGACTGACGAGACCCGTGCCTGCGCTGACACTGACGAGGTTGCTACGGATTGGTGAAGGTCGCATGGTCAAGCGGCTCTCGAACCTCGCCGATGAGGTCATCGCGTACGGCGACGAGATCGAAGCGTTGACCGACGACGAGCTGCGTGCCAAGACCGACGAGTTCCGCCAGCGCTACGCCGACGGGGAAACCCTCGACGACCTGCTGCTCGAGGCCTTCGCCGTGGCACGTGAGGCGTCGTGGCGAGTGCTGAACCAGAAGCACTACAAGGTCCAGATCATGGGCGGCGCCTCGCTGCACCTCGGCAATATCTCGGAGATGAAGACCGGTGAGGGCAAGACGCTCACCTGTGTGCTCCCCGCGTACCTGAACGCCATCTCCGGCGACGGCGTGCACGTGGTCACGGTCAACGACTACCTCGCCAAGCGCGACTCCGAGTGGATGGGCCGTGTGCACCGCTTCCTCGGCTTCGAGGTCGGCGTGATCCTGGGCGGTATGACTCCCGCCGAGCGTCGGGTGGCCTACGCCGCCGACATCACCTACGGCACGAACAACGAGTTCGGCTTCGATTACCTGCGCGACAACATGACCCACTCCCTGGACGATCTCGTCCAGCGTGGTCACAACTTCGCCGTGGTCGACGAGGTCGACTCGATCCTCATCGACGAGGCCCGCACCCCGCTGATCATCTCGGGCCCGGCCGACGCTTCCTCGAAGTGGTACGCCGAGTTCGCGCGCATCGCGCCGCTGCTGAAGAAGGATGTCCACTACGAGGTCGACATCAAGAAGCGCACCATCGGCGTGCACGAGCAGGGCGTGGAGTTCGTCGAGGATCAGCTCGGCATCGACAACCTCTACGAGGCCGCGAACTCGCCGCTGGTGAGCTACCTGAACAACGCCATCAAGGCCAAGGAGCTCTACCAGCGCGACAAGGACTACATCGTCCGCGACGGCGAAGTGATCATCGTCGACGAGTTCACCGGCCGTATCCTGGTCGGCCGCCGCTACAACGAGGGCATGCACCAGGCGATCGAGGCCAAGGAGAAGGTCGAGATCCAGCCGGAGAACCAGACCCTGGCCACGATCACCCTGCAGAACTACTTCCGCCTCTACAGCAGGTTGTCGGGCATGACCGGTACCGCCGAGACCGAGGCCGCCGAGCTGCACTCGATCTACAACCTCGGCGTGGTCCCGATCCCGACGAACAAGCCGATGGTCCGCAAGGACCAGGCCGACCTGATCTACAAGTCGGAAGAGGCCAAGTTCGCCGCGGTGGTCGACGACGTGACCGAGCGGCACGAGAAGGGTCAGCCGGTCCTGATCGGTACCACCAGCGTCGAGCGCTCGGAGTACCTGTCCAAGCAGTTCACCAAGCGTGGTGTGGCGCACTCGGTGCTGAACGCGAAGTTCCACGAGCAGGAAGCCCAGATCATCGCCGAGGCCGGTCGCCCCGGCGCGGTCACCGTGGCCACCAACATGGCCGGTCGTGGTACCGACATCGTGCTCGGCGGCAACGCCGACATCATCGCCGACATCCTGCTGCGCAAGCAGGGCCTCGATCCGGTGAACACCCCCGACGAGTACGAGGCCGCCTGGCACTCCGCCCTCGACCAGGTCAAGAAGCAGACCGAGGACGACGCCGAGACGGTTCGCGAGGCCGGCGGTCTCTACGTGCTCGGCACCGAGCGCCACGAGTCGCGTCGTATCGACAACCAGCTGCGTGGACGTTCGGGCCGTCAGGGCGACCCGGGCGAGTCCCGCTTCTACCTCTCGCTGGGTGACGAGCTGATGCGCCGCTTCAACGGCGCCGCGCTCGAGTCGATCATGACCCGCCTGAACCTGCCCGACGATGTCCCGATCGAGGCGAAGATGGTCTCCAAGGCCATCAAGAGCGCCCAGACCCAGGTCGAGCAGCAGAACTTCGAGATCCGCAAGAACGTGCTGAAGTACGACGAGGTGATGAACCAGCAGCGCACCGTCATCTACGGCGAGCGCAACCAGATCCTGCGCGGCGAGGACATGGAGGGTCAGGTTCAGAACATGATCACCGACGTGACCACCGCCTATGTCGACGGCGCCACCGCCGAGGGTTACGTCGAGGACTGGGATCTGGACAAGCTCTGGACCGCCCTCAAGACGCTGTACCCGGTGAGCCTGGATCACAAGGAACTCACCGGCGAGACCGCCACCGGCGACGCCGGCGAACTCACCCGCGACGAGCTTCGCGAAACGCTCCTCGACGACGCTCACACCGCCTACGAGAAGCGCGAGCAGGAGATCGACGGCCTCGCGGGCGAAGGCGCGATGCGCAACCTGGAACGTCAGGTTCTGCTCTCGGTCCTCGACCGCAAGTGGCGCGAACACCTCTACGAGATGGATTACCTCAAGGAGGGCATCGGCCTGCGCGCCATGGCCCAGCGCGATCCGCTGGTCGAGTACCAGCGCGAGGGCTTCGACATGTTCGCCGCCATGCTGGAAGGCCTGAAGGAGGAGT
Organism: Nocardia sp. NPDC055050; assembly: GCF_053608345.1. Taxonomy (NCBI): domain Bacteria; kingdom Bacillati; phylum Actinomycetota; class Actinomycetes; order Mycobacteriales; family Nocardiaceae; genus Nocardia; species Nocardia sp. NPDC055050. The sequence goes on along the minus strand of NZ_JBSGVG010000017.1, from coordinate 353 downwards.
CCGTCGGCTTCCTCTTCAACCTCCAGGTGGAGGTCCAGCAGCCCCAGCCCGAAGGCGTCTCGATCGACAAGGGTCTGCGCTCCCCGGTCGGTGCTCGCCCGCAGGACACCCCCGCGGAGACCCAGGCCCCGCCTGCTCTGCGTGCCAAGGGAATCAGCGACCAGGCTCCCCGAGCCATGAACTACTCGGGCCCCGCCGAGGACGGCCACGCCGAATCCCATTCCGACGCACAGGAATACGGCGGTCATCAGCAGGGCGGCACCCGCCGCGAACGCCGCGAAGCCGCCCGCACCGACTCCAAGGGCAAGCGCCGCCGCTGAGGCGAGCCAGCTGATCGAGACGACTGAAGCCCC